>JAHZFC010000075.1:6103-10805 GCA_019421525.1 Clostridiales bacterium | reverse complement strand
CTCATGAGATAGCAAGGGTGCAAACCCTTGCCGGGCTGTCAAAAGAAATGGTTTTTGGTACTCGTTCCCAAAGGCAGAGTCTTTGACGCTCTCAGGGACACAGTCCTTGAAACAGGTCAAGGGCGCCAGCCCCTGGCAGAATACAAAAGCCCATGTCCGAAGACATGGGCTTTTGGGAAAGACAGGGATCACTCCAGGCCGAACTTCTTGTTGAAGCGGCTGACACGTCCGCCGGTATCCACCATCTTCTGCTTGCCGGTGTAGAAGGGGTGACACTTGGAGCAGACTTCCACCTTGATGTCCTTCTTGGTCGAGCCAGTCTCGATCACGTTGCCGCAGGCGCACGTAATGGTGGTCTGCTGATAGTTGGGATGGATGCCTTCCTTCATGGGATTCACCTCTTTCTGTGGGAAATCAGTCATAGGGGCGCAAAGTCCCCTTGTAAACGCAAAATGTATCTTACCACGCAGAATCAAAAAATGCAATAGTTTTTTTGATCTTTCACCAGGAAATTTCCCGGTCCACCGCGAAGAACCACAGCACCCTCCGGCCCACCGCGGCGCCCAGCACCTCGGACAGCGCCCGGGTGTATGCCTCCAGCTGTGGGCGGTATCCCGCCGCCCGCTCCTCTACGGTCGCCTCGGTCACCCGGTCGGTCTTGAAGTCCACCACCGTGACGGTGCCGTCCTCCTCCCGGAACCAGCAGTCCACCACGCCCTGGAGCAGCACCTCCTCCCCCGGCTCTCCCTCCGGGTAGTAGTCGGCGGCGGGCACCAGCATGGAGAATTTGAACTCCCGCTCCACCTGGGGGGCGGTGCGCAGCTTGTGTCCCAGCGGGGAGGCGAACAGCGCCCGGATGGCCGCCGTGTCCACCGCCGCCCCCTGGGCGGGGGTGATGAACTGCCCCGCCACCAGCCGGGCCACCTCCTCCCGGATGTCCTCCTCCGTGTCCGTCCTGGCGTAGTCCAGGTACTGCATGGCCAGGTGGAGGGCGGTGCCCCGCTCGGTGGGGGTGAGGGGGCGTTCTTTCTCGAAGATGGGCCGCCGGAGGGTGCGCACTGTCCGCTGGGGGGCCAGAGCCTCCGCCTCCTCGGACACCTCGGTGTCCTTCTCCCGGCCCTTGAGCTGGGTGGCGGTGAGCTTGGAGGGCATGTCCACGCTGGCGCTGTGGGGGTAGGTCCACCCAAACCGGGCGGACAGCTCCCCGTCCGCCGCTCCGGCCCTGGCCGTCTCCCCCGCCTCCGCCGCCGGCCCGGCGGACCGGGCCAGGGGCCGCTCATAGTCCTGCCCCGGCACCAGGCGCATGTCCCACCGGGGCCCCAGCTCCGCGGGCGGGGCGGGGCGGTCACAGTCCAGGTCATCCCACAGCGGGGCGCTGTCCGGCCGGCACAGGGCGGGGATGAGCACCCAGGGGGCCATGGACCGGGCCTGGGCCATGAGCTGGGGGGGCGGCGGGCACTGGGCCTGGAGGGCCAGGGTGCGCAGATCCTCCCCCCTGCCGTTGACGGCGGCGAAGAGAAACAGCTTGTGCTCGGCCCGGGTCATGGCCACATAGAGCAGCCGCAGCTCCTCCGCCCTCAGCTGCTGCCGCAGGCGCAGGGCCACCGCGTCCCGGGCGATGGTGGTGTAGCGCACCATCCGCGCCCGGTCAGTGCGCTTGGGGCCCAGGCCCAGCTTGTCGTGGAAGAGGATGGTGGCCTTGGAGTCCCCCTCGTTGAACTGTCGCTCCAGTCCGCACAGGAACACCACCGGGAACTCCAGCCCCTTGGACTTGTGGATGGACAGGATGCGCACCCCGCCCCCGCCCTGGGCCGGGACGGGCAGGGTCAGGCCGTTCTCCATCATCCGGCCCACATGGGCCAGAAAGCCGAACAGCCCCTTGTGGCCCGCGCTCTCAAACCGCCGGGCGGCGTCGTACAGGGACAGCAGATTGGCCCGCCGCCGCTCCCCCTCTGGCATGGCCGAGAACACCGCCAGCAGGTCGGTCCGGCGGTACACCTCCCACAGCAGCCGGTGGCTGTTCTCCTCGGCGGCCAGGGCCCGCAGCTCGGACAGGGTCTCCAAAAATTGGACGCAGTCCGCCTCTCCCCGCTCTGCGGCGGCGGTCAGGCAGTCGTACACCATCCCCTCCCCGCCGGCGCGCATCTGGGCCAGCCGGTCTGGGGAGAAGTCATACAGGGGGGAGCGCAGCACAGACAGCAGGGGCACGTCCTGCCGGGGATTGTCGATGACCTGGAGCAGGGACAGGGTGACGGAGATCTCGGTGGTGCCGAAGAACTCTCCCGCCTCCTCCGCCTGCCAGGGGATGCCTGCCTCGTCCAGGGCCTGGGTATAGGCCCACAGCACCGGGCCGGGGGAGCGCAGCAGGATCACGATATCGTCCGGCGTAACGCTCCGCTCCCCGATGGGCAGGCCCTCGGCCAGCAGCTGTGCGATGCGCGCCGCCGCCGTCCGGGCCTCCACCAGGTCCTTGTCCGCCCTGCCGTCCTCCCCATCGCTGAGGCCGGACAGGTCCACACAGTTGAGCTCCACGCAGTACCGCCCGTCGGGGGGCAGGTCCGCCCGGCCGGGGACCAGGGCCTCGTCGGGGGTGTAGTCCATCTCCCCCACGGTCCGGGTCATCACGTTGCGGAAGAGGAAGTTGACCCCCTCCAGCACCTCGGGCCGGGAGCGGAAGTTGGCGCTGAGCAGCACCGTGCGCCCCTCCCCCTCCTCCGCCACCCGGTAGTCGGCGTAGCGGCCATACTTGTCCAAAAAGATGGTGGGGTCGGCCAGGCGGAAGCGGTAGATGGACTGCTTCACGTCCCCCACCATAAAGAGATCGTCCCCGGTGGACAGGGCGTCGAAGATGACGTTCTGCACCGCGTTGGTGTCCTGGTACTCGTCCACCATGATCTCCACATACCGGCGGGACCACTCCGCCGCCAATGCCGAGGGCTGGCCGTCCTCCCGGGTAAGGAGCCTGGCCGTCAGGTGCTCCCCGTCGGCAAAGTCGATGAGATGGCGGCGGCGCTTGAGCTGCGCCAGCTCCCGGTCGTACTCCGCCGTCACATCCAGTAGGGTGACCATAGCCGGGGCCACCGCCCTCAGGTCGTCCATGGCGTCCTGGGCGGACACGTCGAACCGCTCCCCCAGCCGGGCCATCTGTTTTTTGCACAGCTCCCGCAGCGCCTTCGCCCGCTCCTTCAGCGCCGGGTCCGCCCCCCGCTTGGTCCCCACCCGGGGAAAGGGGACGGGGAACAGAGCCGCCGCCTGGTCCCACCCCTGGCCCATGGCCTGGGACAGCGCCCGCAGGTGGGCGGTGGTGGCCGCCAGGGAGGAACCGTAGTTGGCCTCCATCACAGAATCGAAGGCCAGCTCCTCTCCCAGCTCCTCCAGCGCCCCCGCCCAGTAGTCCGCCAGAGCCCTGCCGTCATCCAGCAGCAGCCGGCCCCAAGAGGTGTCCTCCGGCTGGGCGTCATCGGGAAAGGCGAAGTCCTCCCGCCGCTCGGCCAGCCACCGCAACGGGTCCGGGTGGCTCTGAACCCGGCGGTGGATGTCCAGCACTACTTCCTCCAGCGTCTGGTCATCCCGGTCCCCGGCCAGGGCGTCCACCAGGGCCTGGAAGCCGCTGTCCTGGCCGATGTCCTGGTAGCGGCGCTCCAGCACCGCCTCCAGGGCCTGCTGCCCCAGGGCCTTGCCCTCCGCCTCGTCGCACACGCGGAAGTCGGGCTCCAGCCCGGCGGCGGAGGAGCACTCCCGGAGAAAGTCCAGGCAAAAGGCGTCGATGGTGGAGATGGGGGCCTTGTACACCAATGTGGCGTTGCGCCGCAGGTGGCGGTTGGCCGGGTCCTGGGCCAGCAGGTCATTGATGGCCCGGGCGATGCGGTCCCGCAGCTCGGCGGCGGCGGCGTTGGTGAAGGTGATGATGAGGAAGCGGTCGATGTCCTCCCCCTGGCAGACGCGGTCCATCAGCCGCTCCACCAGCACCCGGGTCTTGCCTGAGCCGGCGGCGGCGCTCACCAGCAGATTGCCCCCCCGGTTGGTGACGGCGGCCCCCTGCTGGGCGGTCAATTCAATGGCCATGTTTCTCTCCCCCCTTCTCCTTCAACAGTTCCCAGAACTCCCCGGCGGACAGGGCCCGCCGGCGGCGGACCTTGTCCCCGCAGCACTCCTCAAAATGGCAGGCCGCGGCGTAGTCGCAATAGCGGCAGGCGTTTTTCTCGTCGTCGTGCCAGTAGGGGTCCGCGTCGATGTTGCCCAGGGACAGCTGCTCCGCCGCCCCCTCCAGCACCCGGTTGAGGTAATCGTCCAACTGGTCCAGCTGGTCCAGGCTCACCAGGAAGTCCTCCTTCCCCCGCCCGGCGGATGGGATGGGCAGATAGCGGTAGCTGCCGCCGGTGTGCTCCATGGCGGCGAGCACTTCCTGGCTGTTGAGCACCAGCCCCTTCCGCCGCAGCTCCCGCTGGCGGGCGTCGGCGATGTCCTCATCCGTCATGGCCCGCTCGCCGTTGACGATGGGGCTGCGGGCGGGGACGTACAGCACCCCGGCGGGCACCAGCTCCTCCGGGCCGAACAGGGACTGCCCCTCCCGGCGCAGGGCGAACAGGTACAGCAGCATCTGCAGCCCCCGGCCATCGGCCACATCGGAGAAGTCGAAGCTCTTGCGCCCGGTCTTGTAGTCCACCACCCGGAGATAGCGTTTGCCGTCCTTCACCCAGCT
>JAHZFC010000075.1:0-6093 GCA_019421525.1 Clostridiales bacterium | reverse complement strand
CCGCCTCCAGGGGGGGCATGGCCTGCCCCCGGCCGAAGCCCAGCTCGAAATAGGCGGGGGTGAAGTCGGACACCGCCAGCTCCCCGCACACGCTGTCCACCACCGTCTGGGCGGTCTGCTTCATCCGCTGGAAGGTGTGGCGGAACCGGGCGGTCTCCCCCTCCAGCCCGGACAGGGCCTCCGCCTCATAGCGGTCGGCGGCCCGGGCGGTGAGGGTGCGGCGCAGCACCGGGTCGTTTGCCAGGGCGTCGGCCCCGCCGGGCAGGGACAGGCCCTGGGTGAGCACCTCCTCCAGCACCGCGTGGATGAAGGTGCCGTAGTCCGAGGGGCGAAACTTCGCCCGCTGCCGGGGCTTGGCCTCCAGGCCGAAGCGCATGAAGTGGCTGAAGTGGCAGGACTGGTACAGGTCCAGCCGGGTGGCGGACATGGGCACCGTCCCGCCGTACAGGGCCTTCACCCCGTCGGCGGACAGCCGCCCACGCCGCCAGTGGGCGGCCTGCCGGATGCGCTGTGCCCGCTCCCCCCAGCCGGGCAGGGCGGACAGGGCCCGGCAGACGTCCTCCCGCTCTCCCGCAAGCTCCAGGGCGGGGCCGGGGGCAGCCAGGCGGCAGTCCTCCCCCGCCGTTCCCTCCGGCAGGTCCGGGAAGAGCGCCCCCAGCCGCTGGTACAAAAAGGAGGGGGCCCGGTCGCCCCCCGCCCCGTCGGACCAGGCGTAGCTGACGTACAGCCGCCGGGTGGGCAGGGCGCAGCTCTCATAGGCGATGGTCAGCTCCCGCTGGAGCTTGTCCCCCTGCCGGGGGGCCAGCTGGAGGTCCAGCTCCGCCAGCGCCTCCCGGTCCAGGTCGGTTAACACGCCGGGGGCGGCGGCGCAGCTGGGGATGGACAGGGAGTCCGCCCCCAGCAGGAACAGGGCCTTCACCGTCCGCCCCGCCATCCGGGGCGCGTCCCCGGCGGCCACCCGGTCCAGGGACACGGGGATGGTGCCCACGTCGTACTGGCTCAGGGCCAGGGAGAACAGCCGGGAGAACTCCTCCAGCTCCAGCTCCATGTCCTCCAGCAGCAGGGCGCTCTGCTCCAGGGCCCCGGCCAGGATGTCCCACAGCTGGCGGTACTCCGCCGCGGTCTTGAGCTCCCCCCGCTCCTCCAGGGCGGCGGAGCGCTCCTCCAGCCGCCGGGGGAGATCAATGTCCTCCAGAAAGCGGTACAGGGCCAACGCCCTCCCCCGGCCGGTGTGGTCCGCGGCCTTCCGCAGCTTCTCCAGGGGGGCGATCACCCGGCGGCGGACGCCGTCCAGCCGCTCCACCAGGGCGGCGTCCTCTTCTGAGAACTCCAGGCCGTACCCCTCCGGGTGCATGTCCCAGGGCTTTTTCCGGGTCCAGGTGCCCCCCTTGATGTCCCAGGTGAGGACGTAGTTCTCCAGCTCGTCCCGTTCCTCCGGGGTGATATCCGTCAGCCCCGTCTTGAGGTAGCGGAACATCTCCTCATAGGGGTAGTCGTTGGCGGCCGCCGCCAGGGCGGCGGTCACCAGGGCCAGCACCGGCTTCTGGAGCACGTCGGTCATGGTGGACAAAAATACCGGCACGCCGTACTGGCCAAACACGCTGTCCACCAGCCCCTCATAGGGGGCGAAGTCCCGGGCGCACACCGCGATGTCCCGGAAGCGGTATCCCTCCTCCCGCACCAGGCGGAGGATCTCCGCCGCCGTCTGCTCCACCTCCCGCCGGGGGTCGGAGGCGGACATGCGGACCACGTCCCCCTCCCCCGGCCAGGGCTGTAAGTCCGGGGCGAACAGCTGCTGCTCCAGGTGGACCAGGCTGTCCGCACGGTCCATCGGCCGCAGGACGGTGCGCCGCTCCACCCCCGTCCCCGCCCGCCGGGCCAGCCGCTCCAGATAGGAGGCCGTCCGCCGGGCCGGGTCGAAGATGTCCGATGGGTCGGCCATGTCGCAGGTCAGGGCCACCGTCACCGGGGCCTGGGCCATGAGCTGGCCCAGCACCGCCCCCTCCTGGGGGGTAAAGTCGGTAAAGCCCCACACCCACACCTCCCTGCCCCGGGCCCAGCTGGTGTCATGGAGAGCCTGGGCCAGCCGGTCCAGGCGGCTGCGGGGGTCGGCCCGTCCCTGGGCGGCCAGGGCCTCATAGGCGGCGTAAATGAGGCCGATGTCCCGCAGCTTGTCCCCCTGGGGGCCGCCCAGGGCCTCCCCCGCCCCAGTGAGGGCCTGGGGGGTGACGGCGTAGCTGCGGCACTCGTCCAGGGAGGCCAGCAGCCCGGTGAGGAAGGCGGGCTTCCGGGAGGCGGCCTTGTAGCTTTTCAGCATCTGCTCCACCTGGCGCATGGCCCGGTAGAGCATCAGCACCCGTCCCCCCGCGTCCAGGGTGGGGACCGCCCCGCCCCCGGCCACGTCCGCCACCCGGGCGGACAGGCGGGTGAAGGAGAGCACCTCGCACCGGCTGGCCCCGGCGTTGCCCAGGGTGCGGCACAGGGCCCGCTCCGTATCGTGGGAGTACTGCTCCGGCACCAGAAGCAGCCGCCGGGAGGCTGTGGACCGGGCCATGCGCTCCAGCAGCTCCCCCCGGATGTCCTGTCCGGCCCGGTGATATAAGATCGTGAGCATCTCCTCTCTCCTTCCCTACGCTGTCATAGAAACTCTGTCCCGTCCAGGCGGATGTCCCCCCGGGGCACCTTTTCCCAGGAAAAGGAACTGATCAGCTCCCGGGGCCGGACGCTCTCCGGCCGGTCCAGCAGCCCCGCCCAGCAGGCCAGATATCCGGTGAGCTGTTCCGGCGCATACCGCTGCCGCAGCGCGCCCACATCCAGGTCCCGGTCCCGCTTGGCCAGCCGCCGCCCGTCGGGGGCGAGCAGCAATGGCACATGGGCATGCTCCGGCGGCTCATATCCCAGCGTCCGGTGGAGCCACGCCTGCCGGGGCGCGGAGGGCAGCAGGTCCGCCCCCCGCACCACCCGGGTCACCCCCATGAGCGCGTCGTCCACCACCACCGCCAGCTGGTAGGCCCACACCCCGTCGGACCGGCGGAGGATGAAGTCCCCGCAGTCCCGGCCCAGGTCCTCGGTATAGGGCCCCAGGTGGAGGTCATGTACCGTCACCCGCTCCTCCGGCACCCGTATGCGCCAGGCCGGGCGGCGGCCCTGCTCCTCCAGGGCGGCGCGCTCCTCCGCCGTCAGGCGGGCGCACCGGCCGGAGTACACCACCGACCCGTCGGAGCGGTGGGGGGCGTTGGCGGCCAGCCGCTGGGCCCGGCTGCAATAGCAGGGGTAGACCAGCCCCCGCTCCTCCAGGTCATGGAAGGCCGCCTCATAGTGCCGGGAGCGGCGGGACTGGCAGTAGTCCGGCTCCACGCCCCCCTCGTCCCAGTCCAGCCCCAGCCACAAAAGGTCGTCCGCCGCCTGCCTGGCCCGGTCCAGGGTACACCGGTCCGGGTCCAGGTCCTCCACCCGGAACACCATGCTGCCCCCCTGGCTGCGCGCGTCCAGCCAGGCCAGCAGGGCGGAAAAGAGATTGCCCAGATGCATCCTCCCACTGGGCGTGGGTGCAAAACGCCCCTTCATGCCGTCACGGTCCTTTCGTCTGTCCTGCACGATCTTGTGTGTGTCATTCTGTCTATGACATCTTACCACGTCTCCTTGAATTTTGGGAGTATGTATGGTAAAATTACACCATCTTTGTGGGAAGGAGGTAACAACATGACCCTAAACCCCGCCATGTTTGGCATTTATACCCCCTTCCACCTCCCGTGATGCCTTCTGCCGACCGCCCCCTGGGCTGCCGGTACACGCCACAGACCATGCCCGGGCCGTTTCGGACCTGCCCGGGACCATACATCACACGTTTCACAACGGAATGAAGGAGGAACCGACCATGTCCCACCCCAAGTATCCCCATATCTTCGAGCCTATCAAGATCGGCAACGTGGTGTTCAAAAACCGCATCTGGTCCGCCCCTGCCGGGGTACATCTGCTCTACGGCCGGGAGGAGTACCCCTCTGATGCGGCGCTGAAGTATTACGCCGCCAAGGCCGCCGGCGGCTGCGCCGTCATCACCTACTCCGCCCAGAACATGGACCTGGAGATGCCCTATGACGCCGTCCACGCCTGCGAGCGCATCGACCACTATGAGTCCCACCGCCACTGGCAGCGGCTGACCGACGCCATCCACTTTTATGACGCCAAGGCCTCCCTGGAGCTGCTGGCCTTCCAGTACCACGGCCACGACCACCAGGGCGACCTGATCACCTACTCCATCAACGGCGACCCCGACCCCGAGGGCAACCCCACCGTCAAGCTCACCCGGGACGCCATGGCCGCCATCGCCAAGCGCTACGGCGACGTGGCCGAGGCCGCCCTCCAGTGCGGCTTTGACATGCTGCTCATCCACGGCGGACACGGCCTGTGCCTGTCCCAGTTCTACTCCCCGGTCATCAACCGGCGGGACGACGAGTTCGGCGCCCAGACCATCGAGAACCGCCTGCGCTTTGCCGACATGATCATCGACGCCATCCGGGAGCGGGTGGGCCGCAAGCTGCTCATCGAGTACCGCATCTCCGGCGACGAGCTGTGGCCTGACGGCCGGGGCTACCATGTGGAGGACTGCATCGCCATGATCGAGCACCTCCAGGACCGCATCGACATCGCCCACATCTCCACCGGCGCCTTCTACAACGGCACCGAGAACAACACCCATCCCACCGAGTTTTTGCCCCACGGCTGCAACGCCAAGTACGCCGCCGCCGTCAAGGCCGACCCCCGGATCAAGATCCCCGTGCTCACCCTGGGCTCCTTCCAGGACGCGGACCTCATCGAGCAGACCCTGGCCGAGGGCAAGGCGGACATGGTGGCCATGGCCCGGGGCCTCATCTCCGACGCCCAGCGGCCCATCAAGTTCTATGAGGGCCGGGAGGACGACGTGATCCCCTGCATCCGCTGCTTCCACTGCCTGGACTACAGCCGGGCCCCCTCCTTCGCCTGCTCGGTGAACCCCACCGTGGGCCGGGAGAAGTTCCTCAAGATGATCGCCCCTGAAAAGGCGGGCGCTCCCAAGCATGTGGTGGTCATCGGCGGCGGTCCGGCGGGCATGCAGGCGGCCATCACCGCCACCCAGCGGGGCCACAAGGTCACCCTGCTGGAAAAAGACGACCACCTGGGCGGCAAGCTGGTGTTCTCCGAGCAGGTGCCCTTCAAGCATGACCTGTTCCGCTTCATGAGCTATCAGATCCACCAGCTGGACAAGCTGGGGGTGGACGTGCGGCTCAGCACCGAGGCCACGGCGGAGTCCGTGGCCGCCATGGAGCCCGACGCCGTCATCTCCGCCGTGGGCGCCGACGCCTTCATCCTCCCCGTGCCCGGCGTGGACGGCGACAACGTGCTCACCGCCGAGGAGGCCTACGGCCGGGTGAAGGCCGGACAGCCCCTGGGCAACGAGCTGGTGGTGCTGGGCGGCGGCCTGGTGGGCTGTGAGACCGGCCTGTTCCTGGCCACTGAGGCGGGCAAGAAGGTCACCATCCTGGAGATGCTCCCCGAGGTAGCCACCGATGAGATGCACCTGACCCGGGACGCCCTGCTGGACCGGCTCAACGAGCACACCACCGTCATCACCAAGGCCCGCTGCACCGGTATCACCGCCGATGGCGTCACCTATGTGGACGGCGACGGCCAGGAGCACACCATAGCCTGCGACAATGTGGTGCTGTCCGCTGGTATGCGGCCCCGCCAGGACCTGGCGGAGTCCTTCCGGGGCACCGCCCCCTTCTTCGTGGTCATCGGAGACGCCGCCAAGCCCTCCAATGTCCGCAACGCCACCCGCACCGGTTACGACGCCGCCCTGCGGCTGTAAGCCTCCGCGCAAACCGCGCCCCCTTTGGTCTCCCGGCCAAAGGGGGCGTTTTTTCCCCAAGGGCGGCCCTGGGACCTTCTATCCAAAGGCTGCGCCTTTGGGAAGGAAATCTCAAAAACCATTTCTTTTGTGCGCGCCAAAAGAAACGGCAGAGAAAGCCGTCCCGGCTTTCCGGGGCAAGGTTTCGCCGTGCGGCGAGGTACTTTTTGCCCCTGCAAAAAGTACCCAAAAACAGGCCGGGGGTT
>JAHZFC010000074.1:5338-10884 GCA_019421525.1 Clostridiales bacterium | reverse complement strand
CGCAGGACCAGCAACAGCAGGAGCTGGACCGGAAGCGGGAGCAGCTGGAGCAAGAGATCAAGAAAACTATGGGCTGGCAGTTCGCTGATGAATATATAAGAGCTTTTTATGCCAGTACCAATTGGGAGGTGACAGCCAGCTTTCAAGAGGGAGTTCGCTTTGGCCTGCGTCTGGCTGTGTCCACTTTGACAGAGGAATGAGCCGCTGGCCTGATCCCCATCAGGCGCATCATCGTGGGCCGCAGGTGCCCTGAATCTAGTGTGCACCAGGCGCACTTTGTTAGACTGTCCGCAGTTGAACCCGGCACAGGGGAGCGGTGAGCGGAAAGCGGCGCTTCGTGTGTCCTGACTTCATGCGCCGGATGGGATGGGTCGCAGTATCTTATCCTGGGCCCCCGTAAGACCGGGGGTCCGGGGGAAAGGACGCTAAGGACAAAAGCGCGTCCTTGGCGCTTGCAGTCCGCCGCGGCCGTCCCCCGGCGCATTTTTGGTTTCTTTTTGTGCGAGCAAAAAGAAACTCGCCGTCAGGCGAAACCTGACCGCAGGAGAAGGGCTTTGCCCTTCTTCATACACCCCCTCCGGCTACTGCGCAGCCACCTCCCCCGTCCAGGGGGAGGCGACGACGCTGTCAAAAGAAATGGAGTCGGAAAACCGTTCTCAAAGGCGCCAGCCTTTGGGCTTCCCCCCCTCAGTCCGCCTGTTGGCGGACAGCTCCCCCACCAGGGGAGAGCCGAGGGGAGGCGGCCCGGCAGGGCTCCCAGCTAGGGGGCCAGCGCCTGCTGGTAGATCCTCTTCATCTCCAGTGCGTCCTCCGCCTGGGTGCCGGCGCTCTCGCAGATGAAGGTGGGGCTCCACCCCCGCGCCGCCACGGCGGCGGCCAGGGGCGCCCAGTCCGGGCCGTAGCCCCCGTCGTCGGCGAAGGTGCGGTGGCACTTCTCGCCCCCCTTGGGGGTGAACTCGATGTGGGAAAAGTGGCTGTGGAACACCGATGCCCGGTCCTCCCCCAGCACTTCTTGCATCCGGTCCAGCATGCGCTCCATGGCCTCCGCCCCGTCCAGCTCCCCCAGGGAGCGGGCGTACAGATGGCCGAAGTCCACGCAGGGGATGAGCCGCTCATCCACACAGCACAGCTCCAGCACCTCGTCCAGGTCGCCCAGCTGGTTGATCTTCCCCATGGTCTCCGGGCAGAGGGTGATGCGGCCAAAGCCCGCCTCATCGCAGGCCCGGATGACCACCCGGAGGGACTTCAGGGCGATATCCAGGGCCTCCCTTCGCGTGCGCTTCATCAGCGCCCCGGAGTGGATGACCACCCGCCCGGCCCCCATCCAGCCGGCCACCAGGCAGGCCCCGGTGATATAGCCGATGGTCTTTTGCAGGGCCTCGGGGTCCGGGTTGGCCAGGTTGATGAAGTAGGGGGCGTGGAGGGACAGGGCGATGCCGTTCTCCTCCGCCGCCCGGCCCACCTTCCGGGCCGTCTCCTCCCCCACATGGACCCCCTTGCCGCACTGGTATTCATAGCAGTCCAGCCCCAGCTCCCGGAGCCACCTGGGCGCGTCGGCAGAGGACTTGTAGGGAAAATCTTCCGCGTTTCCGGCAGGGCCGAACATGGCGCTCATAAACATTCACCTCCCCGGGACAGCAGCCGGAAGGGCACCTCCACGGCGTACCGCAGGTACCGCCCCGGGTTGCCCGCCAGGCGGATGGGGCGCACCAAAATGGTGGACACCCCAGCCCGGTTGCCCCCCAGCACGTCGGTGAAGATCTGATCGCCCACGATAGCCGTCTGGGCGGGTCCCACCCCCATCCGCTCCATGGCCTGCGCGAACGACGCGGTCCTGGGCTTGCCCGCGTGGCCGATGTAGGGCACGTCCAGGGCATCGGCAAAGGTGCGGGGGCGGCTCTCATGGCGGTTGTTGGACAGGATGAACAGCGTCACGCCGTTCTCAGCCAGCCCGTCCCGCCAGGCTTTCAGCTTTTCATCGGGCAGGGGCACCCCATAGGGCACCAGAGTGTTGTCCAGATCGGCCAGCAGCAGCCGGATGCCCCGGCGGGCCAGGGCCCGGCCGGTGATCTGGTAGATATCGTCCGCCAGGAACCTGGCCCGGAACAGCGCCATCGTTTCACCTTCTGATCTGCCTCAAGCGGGCATATGGATAGACTGTCGCCTGGGTCCATCCCAGGGTCGGACAGGTCTTATTTTGTTATTTTACCATGTTTTCGCGCAGGTCACAAGGGGGAACTGGGATGAGAGAGCTGTTGTACGCCCTGCCCGGCGGCGGCCGGGGCCAGGGGGAGGGCTGGGGGCTGACTCCCGCCCATATGTCCTACCGGGTGGGCCCCGGTCCCCGGCTGGTCGGGGTCGGCCTGACGCCGGAGATCCGGGGCGGGGCCATGATGGTGTCCTGCGCCGGGGACCCTGGCGGGGGCGACTGCCGGCTGTGCTGCCGCCAGGTGGCGGAGGAGTGCCGCCGCCGGGGGTTCGACCGGGTGGTGTGCGACTTCGAGGGGGCCCCGGTGGGCACCCTGGAGCAGCTGGCCCGGGCCCTGGGGGCCCAGTGCGCCCAGGCCGGGCTGGCCCTGTACCTGCCGGAGAGCTACGCCTCCCTGGCGCCGGGCTGCCGGGTGCTTGTGTCCTCGGTGGTCACCTCGGGCACCCTGGCCCGGCGGCTGGAGCAGGCCATGGAGCGCTGGGGTGCGGACCGGGTGGTGCTGGCGGTGGAGGCGGCGGCGGAGGACTTCCCCCTCCCCGCCGACGGCCGGGGCTCCCCCCTGGGGCCGGATCGGCTGCGGGAGCTCATGGAGCGGCTGGAGCCGGCGGTGTTCTTCGACCGGGGGCTGTGCGCCCACTACTTCACCTATATGCCCCGGGCGGGGCAGGCCCACTTCGTGCTCTTCGACACCCCCCGCTCCGTCCGGGCCAAGCTGGACCAGGCCCAGAAGCTGGGGCTGTACGGGGCGCTGCTGGCCGCCCCAGAGGTGGACGGCTGGCTGGAGGAGATCTTTTCAGCCGATCGGGGCTGACCCCGGCCGACCACGGGGTGCTTTTTGCCCCTGCAAAAAGCACCCAAAAAGCCAAGGGCTGCGTCCTTGACGGCACCTGGCCGCCGCCAAAGCAACAACAGCGTTCCGCCCTGGAGCGAAACGCTGTTTTCTCTCTTAGTAATACTTTTTGCGGTTCTTGCGGGCGGCCTCGCTCTTCTTGCGCCGCTTGACGCTGGGGCTGTCGTAATACTCGCGCTTACGGACCTCCGCCAGCACGCCGGACTTGGCGCAGCTGCGCTTGAATCGCTTCAGGGCGTTCTCCAGAGACTCGCCCTCGCGGACATGGATCTCAGACATTTATATTTCCCTCCCTCCGAGGCATCCGGCTCCATCCAGGATGCTTTAAGGGCCATAGTTATGGCGTTAACAGTAGTATTATATGAGAATTTTTCGTCCTTGTCAACCGCAAAATATGGTATTTTCATCGGAAGGCAGCCCCTAGCGCCCCACCGATGAGACGGCGGAGGCTGCCGTCCGCCCCGTCCAGGCCCGCCCAGCCTGTGGCGAGACCTCCGGCCACAGCATAGAGATGGTAGAGGCCGCCCGCTCCTCGGACCCGGTGCGGCCCGCCCCGCCTCAGGCGGGGAACTGCCGGAGAAAGAAGGGAGCATCCCATGAAAAGCGAGCTGGCCCAGCGGCTGGGGCGGCTGCTGTGCGTCAAGAGCCTGGTGACCCTGGCGCTGACGGCGGTGTTTGCCGCGCTGGCCTTTACCAAAGGGGTAGACCAGGATTTCATGACCATCTACACCGTGGTCATCGCCTTTTATTTCGGCACCCAAGCCGAGCGGAACAACCAGCCCTCTGGAGGCGGAGGGGAATGAGGCTGCTACGCTGCCTGCTGACGGAGAATGACTGCTACAAGGCGGGCCGGACCATCGTACCCCAGGGTGTGATGGTCCACTCCACCGGGGCAAACAACCCCGATCTGAAGCGGTACGTCCAGCCCCTGGCCGGGGCGGCGGACTACGGCAGCCTGACCGCCCTGCTGGGGACCAATCAAAACCGCAACGACTGGAACCGGGCGGGGGTGGGCGCCTGCGTCCACGCCTTCATCGGCAGGCTGGCCGACGGCGCCATCGCCACCTGCCAGACCCTGCCCTGGGCCATGCGGGGCTGGCACTGCGGGGCGGACGGCAACAACACCCACATCTCTTTTGAGATCTGCGAGGACGGCCTGGACGACCAGGACTATTTCCACCGGGTCTACCAGGAGGCGGTGGAGCTCACCGCCCATCTGTGCCGCCTGTACGGGCTGGACCCGCTGGCCGACGGGGCGGTGATCTGTCACAGCGAGGGCTATCGCCGGGGCATCGCCTCGGCCCACGCCGATGTGGAGCACTGGTTCCCCAAGTTCGGCAGGACCATGGACGACTTCCGGGCCGATGTGGCCGGGGAGCTGAAGGAGGACGACATGACACAGGAAGCCTTTGATGCCATGATGGAGAACTACCTGGCCCAGCGCTCACAGCTGCCCGGCTCGGACTGGTCTGAACCGGGGCGGACCTGGGCGGAGGAACAGGGCCTCATCCAGGGGGACGAGGCGGGCAACAAGCGGTACCAGAGCTTCGTCACCCGGGAGGAGCTGGTCACCATCCTGGAGCGGATGGACGGGAACGGTCAGCTCTGACCGCCCCAGAAAGGGCCGGCCTTTGCCAAGCCAGGGAACGACCCGCAAGCAGGGCGGACCACGCAGTCGCGTGGTCCGCCCTTATTTTCTGATCTGGGATGTCCCCGTTTGCGGCCGTCACAGATCCGCCCGGCGGAAACGGGAAGAGGCCGCCGGGATGGTCACCGCCCAGCCCAGCAGCCAGACCGCGCCGCCCGCCGCCAAAATGGGCGCCTGCCGGAGCAGGTCAGCCGGCTCCACGCTGTCTATCCAGGCCAGGGCGGGCACATGGGCCAGGGCCTCCATGGCCGTGATGAGGGCCATCACCGGCGCCAGCGCCATCAGGAACGGGACGCCGATCTTTTTGACCGTCTTGTAATATCCTGTTAGGAATACATAGTTGAACACTGCGTACATGACCAGTCCGGCCCCATACCAAGCCAGATCGGCCTCTATCCCCACCGCATTATCCCCGGGGAAAACGAGGTACCGGATCACAGCAAAAGGTACAGATATCGTCAGCTGAGCCAGCTGGAATGTCCCAAACAGCAGGCACCGCCCCTTCACCGCATCCCCCTTGGACAGGGGCAGCACGGCAGTGTAGTACACATCGTGATTCTCCCGGGCAAACTGGGTGGTAAAGAACAGGGCCAGGCAGCCGAAGAAGAATACCATCCCGTAGGGATAGCCCGGCACCAAAACCAGCGCCCCCATGAACAGGAACAGGAACAACGTAGGGTGCGCGGTCAGCCGCAGCTCCTTATAGAGCATGTTAAATGTCATCGTACTGCCTCCTCTCCGTGCGCACCATGATCTCCTCCAGAGACAGCGGGCCGCGCTCACCGGGGGCGAGCAAATACGAAAAATGTTGCAGGAACGAGGTCTTTTCCTCGCTGGCC
>JAHZFC010000074.1:0-5328 GCA_019421525.1 Clostridiales bacterium | reverse complement strand
AGGGGCGTCCTTGGGGGATGTGGTTTGGTCGGCGCGTTTGTCCAGGGCTGGGGTGATGTGGGTGGAAAACAGGATGCTCCTCCCCTCCCGCCTGGCCAGCGCCAAAAACAGCTCCAGCAGATCATCCCGGGCTACCGGGTCCAGCCCGCTGGTGGGTTCGTCCAGGATCAGCAGCTCTGCCCGGTGGGACAGGGCCAGGGCGATGGCATACTTCACCCGCATCCCGGCAGACAACTGGTCCACCCGCTTGCCGCTGTCCAGCTCAAACAGGTCCATGTATCGCCGATACGCTCCCTCGTCCCACTCCTGGTAAAATCTCCGAGTTGCGGCAGTGATGTCCTTCAGGCGCTTCGCGGGGTAAAAGTCCACCCCGCCCAGCACCACTCCCAGCCTCTGTTTACACGCCCTTTGGGTGCGGCGAAAGTCCTGGCCAAACATTTGGATGGTCCCGCCGTCAGGACACACCAGGTCCAGCATGGCCTTGATCGTGGTGCTCTTCCCCGCTCCGTTCTTTCCGATCAGCCCCATGATACGGCCTTCCCCCAAGGAAAAGCTCACCTGATCCAGAGTAAACTTAGGGTACCGCTTTGTCAGGCCCGTGACCTGCAATACCGTCATGATCCGCTCCCCTCCCCATTGGGGTCCAGCCGCTCCAGCACCGCTTTGGCCGCCTCGAGAAACGCATCCGCATCCACCAGAGCCAGCCCACGGCTGTCTGGATCCTCGTCCCCCAGCACCACGAGCCGGTCTCCAGGCTTGAGCCGGAACAGGTCCCGGGCCTGTTTTGGAATGACCACCTGGCCCCGCTCTCCCAGCACAGTGATGCCGAATATATGCTTGCCCCGCGGCCCCGGGCCCAGCTTGAACTCTCCGCCGTCGTAGTGCTGCAGATCGTCCACCGACACGCCGTACAGCTCTGCCAGGGCGTCACAGTTGACGATGTCCGGCACCGTCTCCCCGGCCTCCCATTTCCCCACAGCCTGCCGGGAAACTCCGATACGCTCGGCCACTTCCTCCAGGGAGAGCTGGCGGCTCTTGCGGAGATAGGCAAGGTTTTGGTGGATATTGAATTTACGATCGTTCATATTTTTCATACCTCCGTACCTCACAGTATAGCGGATATCGCCCAGGCTGCAACCAACCGAAGCAGACAAAGGATGTTCGTTTTGGTTGCGGCAGCAAAAACGCCCCCGGCTTTCGCCGGGGGCAACTGTTCCAAGAAAAACCTGCTCTCACTTTTCCAGCGCCGCCTGGATCTTCTCCCACACCTGGGGCTGGTTGGCGGCCATGTCGTAGGACCGGCCATCCGGCCCCGACCAGATGTGGAAGGACACGGCGGTGGCGCAGGGGGCGTCGTCGCCGGGCCGGAAGGTCTCATAGGCCAGCTCCAGCTTTTTGGGCGCGCAGGACAGCATCCGGGTGCGCACCGTCACCCGGCCGGGGTAGGTCACCGGGGCGCGGTACTTCAGCTCCAGGCTCACCATGGGCGGGTCCACCCCCAGCGCCTGCATATCCGAGTAGGAAAAGCCCATCTTCTCAAAGAAGTCCATCCGGGCGATCTCATACCAGATGGGGTACACCGCATGGTGGACGATGCCCATGGCATCGCAGTCGGGGTAGCGCACGTCGATGTCACATTGGGTCGTCATGGTCGGGGACCTCCTAGCGTAATTTACATGAAAAAGCGCCGCCGCGAACGATATGCCGTCCGCAAAGCGGTCGCCCCGAACCGGAGCCCAGCGCAGCGGGTCCGGTTTGGAAACGAGGAGCAGTAAAATGAGCGCGCGGTGAGCTTTGCAATGAAATGAAAAAGCTCATCGCAAGCGATATGACGCTTGCGACAGACTGGGAAGTGTTGACAAAAAAGATTCCTGTGTAGATTTGAGAAACCAAACCGCAACCCAGCGAAAGTGGTTGCGGTTTGGAAAGGAGCCGCGACAGAATGAGTGAGAGGTGACTTTTGTAAAAAAGTCGCCGCGAACGATGTGCCGTCCGCACAGCGGTCGCCCCGAACCGGAGCCCAGCGCAGCGGGTCCGGTTTGGAAGCGAGGAGCAGTAAAATGAGCGCGCGGTGAGCTTTGCAATGAAATGAAAAAGCTCGTCGCAAGCGATATGACGCTTGCGACGAGCTGGTGCCGGTGACCGGACTCGAACCGGTACGCTGTCGCCAGCGGTGGATTTTGAGTCCACTACGTCTACCAATTCCATCACACCGGCAGGTGTAGGTGATATTATACAATAAAATTTCCCTTCGCGCAAGGGGTGATCCCAGATTTTCTGACGGGACCGGGCGTATCTCCCTGGGAACGCCCGGTCCCCGTTTTCTGATGTGCTCAAGGCTGTCCGGCATCTGTCTCTTCGCCGTCCTGGTCCGGGGACGTCCCGGCCTCCGGGGCAGCGGGCCCTTCCTGCTCCACCAGGCCAAGATCCGCCTCGGTAAGGGCCATCAGGTCCTCCCGGGTGGGGTCTTCCATGGCGGCCACCCGGTCGGCCTGGCGGGCCACCGCCTGCTCGAAGATGTTGCGCACGTCCCGGGCGTTGCCGAAGTTCTCGTCCCGCGCCTCGTACATGAGCTGGAAGGCCTGGGCGGCGGCCTTATCCGTCCCGGCGTCTACGGTGTAGCCGTTCTTCTGGCACATGGAGCGGAAGATCTCCGCCAGCTGGCCCCCGTCGTAGTCCTCGAAGAAGAAATATTTGTTGAACCGGCTCTCCAGGCCGGGGTTGGAGTGGATGAACTGCTCCATGAGCTCGGTATACCCGGCCACGATGACGATAAGGTCGTCCCGGTGGTCCTCCATCCCCTTGAGCAGCACCTCGATGGCCTCGCCGCCAAAGTCGTTGGGGGCGTCCTGGTTGACCAGGGAGTAGGCCTCGTCGATGAACAGCACCCCGCCCCGGGCCTTTTCGATGACCTCCTGGGTCTTGAGGGCGGTCTGGCCCACAAAGCCCGCCACCAGGCCGGAGCGGTCCACCTCCACCATCTGCCCCTTGGGCAGCACCCCGATGGCGTGGTAGATCTTGGCCAGCAGCCGGGCCACGGTGGTCTTGCCCGTGCCGGGATTGCCCAGGAACACCAGGTGGAGGGACATGGGGGGCACAGGCAGATCGGCCTGCTGGCGCAGCTTGCGCACCTTTACCAGGTTGATGAGGCTCTTCACGTCCTGCTTGACCTTGCTGAGGCCGCACAGTCCGTCCAGCTCCGCCATGAGCTCCTCCAGGGTGGGCTCGGGCTCCGCCGCCTCCTGGGGCTCTTCGGCTTTGGCCTGCTCCTCCCCCTGGGGCGTCCGGGCGGGGCCGCCTGTCTCCACCGGAGTGCCGTCGGTGCGGCGGGTGACGAAGTCCTGCACGTCCAGGGCGCTCTTGCCCCCCTTCACCCCCGCCCTGTCGCAGTAGGCGGTCATGGAGTCGGCGCAGGCGTTGACAAACCCCGCCTCCGCCTCGCTCACCACCCCGTCGGCGGCGGCAAACAGCAGCAGCATCAGGGTGAAGGTGTCCACAAAGCGGCGGCTCAGGCTCTTATCCAGCTCCAGGTCCATCTGCACCAGCCGCCGGAAAAAGTTGGGCAGCACAAAGCCCTGGTACTCGGACACCTGGCTGGACAGCTCCCAGTACAAGGTGGTGGGCACCGGGTTTCCCTTGCAGTAGATGGCGTTATAGTACTCCACGTGGACAGGGGTCAGCCCCTGGTCCTTCTGCCACACGCCGCAGGCGCACTCCCGCAGGAAGCCGTCCGCCTCCCTGCCGAAGGCCACCCGGGCCGCCGGGTCTGGGATCTGACGGCGGAAGGCGGTCATGGCTTCGTCATACTGCTTGTGGACGGCCGCCGGGCTGAGAGGCTGCTTCATATCTGGCCACGCTCCTTGGAGGGGAATTTTTGTTCCGCGCGCGCCGGTCTCAGCCCGTGTGGAACAGGTCGCGCGGCAGTGCCGCGCTGACCGGTCGCAAAGCGATCGGTCCAGCAGACATTATTATAAAACAAAGCCCTGCCCCGGTCAATGGAGATCCGAAAATACTCAGTAGACATAACAATGAAAAAGTGGTTGACGGACCGCCCCGAAGCGTGTAGTATAAAGGAGAATCCAGCAGATTTGGAGGTATTTCGACTATGGCTCGAAGAGCTGCACCTGGAACTCTGATCCACTGTGAGTCCTGTGGCGAGGATTACAGCGCCACTTATAAACGCTGTCCCTTCTGCGGGGAGAAGCCCGGCGGGGGGACCACCACTTCTCTGCCCCGGGTGGACCCGGAGCAGGATGATTTTGTCTTTGAAGGCGAGGAGCTGTTCGACGACGGCGAGGAGCGGTCCCGCCGCCCCGCCCGGCCCAAGGGGGGCAAGCGGCTGGCCCAGGACGCCGGGCGGCCCTCCGGCAATGCCCCAGGCCCCATCAACTGGCCCCGGCTCATCACCTTTTTGTGCTCACTGGTCATCGTCGCCGCGGCCATGGTGATCGTGTTCGCCTTCATCTTCCCCCGCATCTATGATCCCAACGGCAGCGCCAGCGCCGACCCCAACAACTCCGGGACCGTGGTGTCCCAGCAGCCCAGCGACACCCTGCCCTCCTCCGATCCCGGCGTCACCGATCCTGCGACCGATCCCAGCGACGTCCCCTCGGCGGAGCCCAGCACCGATCCCAGCACCCAGCCCGGCGGTACCGTCACCGGCCTGACCCTGAACAATACGGAGTTTGCCCTCCCGGCCAATGACTCCTATACCATCACCGCTACCGTCACCCCCGCCGACTGGGGCGGGACGGTGACCTGGTCCTCCTCCAACACCGACATCGCCACAGTGAGCGCCGACGGGCGGGTCACCAACGTCAACACCGGCAATACCACCCTCCGGGTGACCATCACCGCCACCGCCGGGGACCAGACTGCCACCGCCACCGTCTACTGCTATGGCGGCTCCAGCGGCTCCGCGCCCTCCTCTGACCCCGGCACGGGGGACACCCCCAGCGCGGGCAGCGCCACCATCGTCAACGCCTCCGGCGGCCTGCGGGTCCGCTCCGGCCCGGGGACCAGTTATGATATAGTGGCCAGCCTGGTCAACGGCGACGATATCACCGTCGTATCTGACGCGGGCGATGGCTGGTACGAGATCACCTTCGCCGGCAGCGGCGGCCAGGAGACCACCGGCTACATCATGGGCGAGTACATCTCCATGTCCTGATCCGCGTATGTCTGAAAAGGGGCTGGAAGGCGGCATACCGCCTTCCAGCTCTCTTTCCTGTCGGTCCGTCTTTTATAAAAAACGCGGGACGGAAGATCCGTCCTGCACCTGTAAAATGAAAGTAGACACTCACAAAAGTGTGGGTGTCTACTTTTTTC
>JAHZFC010000073.1 GCA_019421525.1 Clostridiales bacterium | reverse complement strand
TCAACCCCACCAAGATCTCCGGCACCTGCGGGCGGCTCATGTGCTGCCTGAAGTACGAGCAGGGGGCCTATGAGGATGCGGTGAAGCGCTGCCCCAAGCAGGACTCCTTCGTGGAGTGCCCCGACGGGGTGGGCACCATCTCCGCGGTGGATCTGCTGCGGGAGAAGGTGAAGGTCCGGCTGGAGGACTCCGCCGAGCAGCCCAAGAGCTACCGGGCCAGCGAGATCCGGGTGGTGCGCAGCGGCAAGGGCAAGCGCCCGGAGGACTATGTGGCGCCCCCCAGGGAGGAGCTGGAAAAGCTCCGGTATATCCCGCCGGAGGAGGAGCGCGCCGGGCTCAGGCTGGGGGATGGCGCCGACCTGTCCGCCGTGCTGGACCAGTACCTCAGCGCCAACGGCGCCTCAGGGGGCGGCGAGGGCGAGGGGCGTAAGTCCGGCCGGAGCCGGAACCGCCGCCGGAACCGGGGCGGACGCAAGCCGGAGCAGGGCCAGCAGGCCCCACGGGAGGAGAGCGCCGGAAGCTCCAAGGAGCGCCAGCAGCAGCCCCGTCAGGACAAGCCCAAGCCCAGGGCCCAGGAGCAGCCGAAAAAGGAACGCCCCGCCCCCCAGTCTCAGCAGGGCGCGCCCGCGGCGGAGGGGAACAAGAGCGGCGGCGGAAAGCGCCGCCACCGGCCCTATCACCGCCGGCCGAAAAAGAGCGGCGGCCAGGGCGGGACCGGCGGAGAGCAGAAATGAGAAAATGCCCGGGCGCATAGCGCCCGGGCATTTTGAAAGGAGTGCGTACGATGCTTCGCCCTTTTGAGGACAAAGACCTGGACCAGGTCATGGATATCTGGCTGGCGGGCAACCTCCAGGCACACCCCTTTGTGGAAGAAAGCTATTGGCGGGGCCAGGCGGACCGGGTGCGGGAGCTGATGGGCCAGGCCCAGCTGCTGGTCTGGGAGGAGGCCGGACGGGTCACAGGCTTTCTGGGCCTGTGGGGGGAGCATATCGAGGGCATCTTCGTCTCCCCAGAGCACCAGGGCCGGGGCATCGGGACGGCTCTGCTCCAGGCCGCCAAGGAGAGATGCCGGAGCTTGACTCTGAATGTCTATCAGAACAACCCCAGGGCGGCGGCCTTTTACCGCCGGGAGGGGTTCGTGGCGGTGGAGAGGGGGACAGACCCGGAAACCGGCCAGCTGGAATGGATGATGGCCTGGAAGAAATGAAATTTGTTTTCCTCGGCGACATGTGCGTCGAGTGAAACACTTCTCAGCCCGCAAACGTGCGAACTGTCCGCTGATAGCGGACAGTGAGTGCGATGCAGTGGGCTGCTATTCGCCGGGGATGGGGCTTTGTCCCCGGCGGGAGGCTGTCGAAAATACCTTTCGACAGCCGCAACGCCCTCCGGCCCATGCCGGAGGGCGTTGTGCTTTTCTTTAAGTGATCTCGTAATCCTTGCCGAACTGAAGGTCCTCGAAGCGGCGGGTGGCCTCCAGGTCCAGGCCGTCGTCGGAGAGGGGACCGGCGGCCACAGGGGCGGGCTCCTTCTCCTCCACCGGGGCAGGGATGGTGAGGTCGGCAAAGGGGTTTGCCGAGGCAGAGGCGGCAGACTGAGCGGGCGGGGTGACCCCGGCGGTGAGCTCACCTAGCCGGGCGAGATAGTCCAGCGCGCCCTGGTGGGCCTGGGTGACCTGCTGGACATAGGCGGCGGTGGCCTCCTTGGCCTTCTGCAGGCGGTATTCCTCGTCCGCGATCTGCTGCTTGAGCTCATTGAGCCGGTCCTGGGCGGCGGCTTCCGCGTCGTGGACCAGTTCGTTCTTTTTCTTCTCCGCGTCGCTGACCATGGCCTCCGCCATCTGCTGGGCGGCCAGCAGGGTCTTGCGCATGGCGGTATCGGTGGCGCGGTACTCCTCCACCGTCTCGGACAGCACCTTGAGCTTGTTCTTCAAGATGGCATTGTCGTTGTACAGGGCAGTATAGTCCTCGGTGAGCAGGTCGAGGAACTCATCCACCATGGCCATGTTGTAGCCGCCCAGAGTCGCCTTGGCAAAGGCGTGGCTGGCTACCTCCTGAGGCGTCATCATCGTGAAAGTCCCCCTCTCCCGTTAGAAATAGAGCCCGTTGTTTTCCAGCTCGTCGATGAGATCGCCCATGATCTCCACGTTATAGGGCGTGATGATGTACGTGGACAGGGCCACCTTTTTGATGGTGCCCTCATTGGCATAGGCCACGCCGGACAAAAAGTCGATGAGCCGGCGGGCGATGTTCTTGTCGGTCTGCTCCAGGTTGAGCACCACAGTGCGCTTGTCCCGGAGGTGGTCGGCGATCTCGGAGGCGTTTTCAAACCGCTCCGGCTTGACCAGCACGACCTGGAGCTGGGTGGTGGTATGGATATTGACCACCTTGTTGTTGCGGCGCTCAGTCTCCCGTTCCCGGACAGGCTCCCGGGAGGAGACGGGGGTAAAGTCATCCTCGAACTGGTCCTCCTCCTCATCCTCATAGGGACGGGCAAGGCGCTTGAGTTCGTCGATAAAGCTCATGAAGATCGGCCCCTTTCAGTTGGTTGATCCCGCTGCGGGATGGATGGGGGGACGGGGACCGAACAGGGCGGTGCCCAGTCGGACAAAGGTGGCGCCTTCTGCCACAGCATCGAGATAGTCCCCGCTCATTCCCATGGACAGGCATACGATATCTGCTTTATTATCCCCCATTTGCTGTCTTATGTCAACAGCTAAAGTCCTTAATTTTGCGAAAAAAGGCCGATTTTGCCCGGGCGCCTCCGCCGCGGGCGGGATGCACATGAGCCCCCGGAGCCGGATATGGTCCAGGCCGGCGGCCAGGCGGGCCCCGGCCAGGACCGTCTCCGGGGAAAAGCCGGACTTGCTCTCCTCCCCGGCCAGGTTGACCTCCAGCAGGATGTCCTGGACGATGCCCAGCTTTTCCGCCTGCCTGTCGATGGCCAGCAGCAGCTTTTCCGAGGACACAGAGTGGATCAGCTCCACATGGCCCACCACATATTTTACCTTATTGGTCTGGAGGTGGCCGATGAAGTGGACCCGGGCCCCGTCATAGGCGTGGGCGGCCAGGTGGGCGTTGAGCTCCTGCACCCGGTTCTCTCCGCACACGGTGACGCCGGCCGCGATGGCCTGGCGGATCGTGTCGTCCGACTGGGTCTTGGTGGCGGCCACCAGGGTGACCTCCTCCGGGGAGCGGCCTGAGTCCCGGGCGGCCCGGGCGATGTTCTGCCGGACCTGGGCCAAGCGCTGTTCGATGGCGTTCATCGTATCACCTTCCCATCATAGATACCGGAGGTGTTCAGGATGACCTCATCCCCCTCCCGCAGCCGGCGGGAGGCGTCCGGATCTGCCGGCTCCACCAGGTAAAAGTTCTCGTCGGTGTACAGCACGTTCACCCGCTGGAGCTCCGCCTGGGTGCCCACCCCGGTGAACACGGCGGTGTACTGCTCCTCAGTGGTCTCCCCTGTCTCCTCGTCGGTCTGCGTCTCGGTAAACACCCGCAGGGCCCGCCGGGGGATGCGGATGCCCTCCAGCTCCTCGGTGATGATGTCCACCGTCTGCACCCGGAGCAGGGTGGTGTCCGCCAGGTCCGTGCGGGAGGAGAACACCAGGGCCACCTGGCCATTCTCCGCCTCGCTGATCCGTTCCAGGGTCATGTCCACCTGGCCGAACCAGTCATAGGAGAACGAGATGGTATAGGTCTGCCCCTCCAGCAGGCCCTGGGCATCCTCCTCGGACAGGACGGTGGCAAAATACCAGGTGGACGAGGTGATGAGCTTGCCCACCGTGCCGCTGGGGAGGGCTACATCCCGCTCCAGCAGCTGCGTCAGCTGGGAGGGGGCCATGGACAGGACGGCGGCGGGGTCGATGAGGTCCTCATAGCCGTCGGCCACACCGGAGAACACGCCGGAGGAAGGGGCGGAGACGGCGGTGGCCACCTGGCTGAGACTGCTCTGAAGGGAGGCCAGCTCCGCCTGCTTCTGGGCCAGGAGGGCGTTGAGGCTCTCGGCGGCCCCGCTGTCGCCATAGGTGTAGTCCCGCTTGAACACCATGGTGCGCAGATCGAGGGTGGAGTCCTCCAGAGAGGACAGGTCCCCCGAGGCGGTCAGGGCGCGCAGGTCGGTGATGGAATCCAGCACCGAGGCGTCCAGCCGGGAGGTGTCCGTGGTGTCGGTGCCGGAGGACAGGGCGTAGTTGAGCTGCTCGATCTCAGCGGCCAAGGCGTTGATGGCCTGGCTGGTGGCCTGGCCGGAGGCGTCGCTGTACAGCAGGGCCACGGTCTGCCCGGCGGACACCTTCTCCCCCTCGCCGGGGATGAGCTCCACATAGGCGCCGGAGCCGGACAGGACGGTCTCCTCCCGGACCACGATGCCGGAGGCGGCAGTGCCCACCTGGATGACCGCGGAGTAGGCCGGGACGGTGATCGTCTCATCCTGCCAGCTGCGGACGATGTAAAAGACCAGATAGGCCATCAGGCCCAGGACCAGGACGGAGATGGTGATCTTGGTGGCCAAATTGCTCTGCTTCATAGGGGGTCCTTTCTTTCTCTGTCGGCCCAGGCGCCGGGAGAGGGGCCCTGCCCTGTCCCCGGAGGACGGGGTCAGAGCTCCAGCTCCACGGCCCGCTCCGGGGTGATGGTGGAAATGGCGTGCTTATAGATGACCTGCTGTTTGTTGTCAGACATGAGGACGACCACATAGGGGTCGAAGGCGTGGATGACGCCCCGCATCTGATAGCCGTTCATGAGGAACACCGTTACATGGGCGGCGGAGCGGCGGGCGGCGGCCAGGAAGGCGTCCTGGATGTTGGGCAGCTTTGCGGTGGTAGTTAACATAAGTATACACTCCTTTTCTATTTCGGGCAAGAGGCTTGTCCGCGAGTGCAACTATTGTAAACCGGAGGCGTGGACGAGTCGTGTCGAATCCTGGACGGCGGCGGAAAAATCTGGCTCCCGCTCCCACACGATCCAGTGGGCCTCCTTGTTCCGCCGGAACCAGGTCAGCTGCCGCTTGGCATACTGCCGGGAGCGGAGCTTCACCTCCTCCGCCCCCTCCCGGACGGGCCGGCCGGTCAGGATGGCGGCGGCCAGCTCCTTGTAGCCGATGGCCTGCATAGCGGTGCAGGTTGAGGGGATGCCCTGAGCCAGCAGGCCCCGCACCTCCCCCTCCAGGCCCTGGGCCATCATCTGGTCCACCCGGCGGTCGATGCGCTCCCACAGCCAGGGCCGCTCCCGGAAGTTCAGGGCGATGGTGAGGGGGGCGTAGCGGTCAGGGATGGCACGGCTCTCCCGGTCATGCTGGGTGATGGTCTTGCCGGTGGCCTGGTAGACCTCCAGCGCCCGGATGATGCGCTTTTCATCGTTGGGGTGGAGGCGGTCCGCCGCCTCCGGGTCCACCTGCCGCAGCTCGTGGAGCAGGGCGGGCAGGCCCTCCTCCCTGGCCCGGCGCTGGAGCGTCTCCCGCAGGCCGCTGTCGGCGGGAAAGGGGGCAAACTCCCGCCCGGCCACCAAATTGTCGATGTAGAGCCCTGTCCCTCCGGCGATGATGGGCAGCTTTCCCCGCTCCAGGATATCGTCCACCACCGGGACGGCGTCCTGGACATATCGGGCCACGGAGTAGTTCTCCCAGGGGTCGGCCACGTCCAGCATGTGGTGGGGCACGCCCCCCATCTCCTCCGCCGTGGGCTTGGCGGTGCCGATGTCCATGCCCCGGTAGACCTGCATGGAGTCGGCGGACACCACCTCCCCGTTCAGGCGCTGGGCCAGGGCCACGGCCAGGGCGGTCTTGCCCGACGCCGTGGGCCCGCAGATGACCAAGATATTGGGCTTCATGACAGACCTCCTTTAGCGGGCCCGCGCCCTGGCGCGGAAATGAATCTGGGGCGGCAGATCGAGATCTCCCCATTGACAGGAGCGGGGCCCCATGATATCATGGGGAATGACAACGATAGTTGTCATTCTGACAAGTATCTAAGTCAAAATGGGGGAATCATTCTCTCATGGGAGAGGAGGACAACAGACCGGAAAAATTTAATCAACATTATACCGGATTTTCATTGACTTTACAACCGCCTGCCGTTAATCTGAGGGCGGCGTGGGCCCCTGCGGGGCGCGCCCGCCTGTTATGAGATACAAAGGAGAACGAGCCATGGAACTGATACTGGAACAGATCACAAAAAATTTCGGCACCAAGCAGGTGCTCAAGGGGGCCAGTTACACCTTCCCCAAGGAGGGCATCTACGGCCTTCTGGGCCGCAACGGCGCGGGCAAGACCACCCTGTTCAACTGCCTGTCCGCCGAGTACCCGCCGGACAGCGGCAAGGTGGAGCTGGTGGACCACAGCGGCGTCCGCCGCCCCATGGGCCAGGGGGACGTGGGCTATGTGCTGTCCACCCCGGTGGTGCCCGAGTTCCTCACCGGATATGAATTCGTCAAGTTCTTCCTGGAGATCACCGGCGACCCGGGCAATACCGGCCGCACCCCCGACGACTGGCTGGCCCTGGTGGGCATCGACCCGGATGACCGCCACCGGCTCATGCGGGGGTACTCCCACGGCATGAAGAACAAGGTGCAGATGCTGTGCTTCCTCATTGGCCGCCCGCCGGTGATCTTGCTGGACGAGCCGCTCACCTCCTTCGACGTGGTGGCCGCCCTGGAGATGAAGGAGCTGCTGCGGGAGATGAAGGACGAGCATATCCTCATCTTCTCCACCCACATCCTCCAGCTGGCCACCGACCTGTGCGACGAGATCGTGGTGCTCAACCACGGCCTGCTGGAGGGGGTGGACCCCGCTCTCATCCACACCCCGGAGTTTGAGCAGCGCATCGTGGACATCCTGAAGGACGAGGGGGAGGAGCATGCTTAACAACGCCTGGACCATCTTCCGCATCAACGGCGCCATCCGGGGCAACAAGCTCATCTACTGGCTGGGCCGCCTGCCCCTGATCCGCCGGCTGTTCACCGACCGGCTCTACGCCGCCGGGGAGGGCAAGTTCGCCCTTTTCCTCCTCCAGAACCTCTGGTGGGCCCTGAAGGCCATCGCGGGCAAGGTGCTGTATCTGGCGGTGCTGCTGCTCGTCGCCGCCCTGACCCTGGACGGGCCCCAGAAAACCCTGAGCCCGGAAAACTTCGGCCCCTTCCTGTGGCTCTTCCTCTGGTTCAGCTTCCTGGTGGGCACCATGCTCCAGCCCCACGCCGTGGCCCCCCTCCAGCTGAAGTATATCTGTGTGCGCATGATGGCCATGGACGCCTGGCGCTACCAGATGATCGCCGGCCTGGGCCACCACCTGGCCGCCTTTGCCGGGTTCACTCCCCTGCTCATGGCCGTCACCTCCCTGCTGGGGGCGGGGGCCTGGGCGGGGCTGGCCGTCAGCGTGGAGCTGGCCCTGGTCCGGCTGGCCGCCGAGGGCTTCCATCTGGCGGTGTACAGCCGCACGGGGGTGAGCATCGGAAATAAGACGTGGTACATCATCCTTCTGACGGTCGTGGGCATGGCGGGGGCGTTCGCCTGTCTGCTGGCCCTGCCCCAAGCCCGGCCCCAGGACGCGCTGCTCCACCCGGCCGTTATGGTCGTCCTGCTGGTGCTGGGTATCCTGGGCGCGGTGTACATGGTCCGCTTCCCCAGCTATTACCGCCTGGTGCTGGACACCTGCAAGGCGGAGAACGTCTCCCCTGAGCTGGCCAGGCAGAAGGCCAGCGGCGCCCAGTTCCGTGACGTAAAGCTCAAGGACAGCGATTTGACCGCCGAGGGGGACTCCCGCCTTACCGGCTGGCCCTACCTCCAGTCCCTGTTCTTCCGCCGTCACCGCCGGATGCTCTACAAGCCGGTGAAGATCGTGCTGGCCATCCTCGCCGGGGTGACGGTGGCGGGGGCGGCCCTGCTGCTGTTCCTCCGCTCTCCGGAGACGGCGGAGGTATTCGATATGGTCCCTCTGTCCCTGCCCTACTGTGTGTTCTTCCTGTACTTCATGGACAACAATGTGGGCACCCGCATCTGCAAGGCCATGTTCTACAACTGCGATCTGGCCATGCTGAAATACCCCTGGTACCGCCAGGGGGACGTGGTGCTCAAGAACTTCCTGCTCCGCTTCATCCGGCTGTGTGGGGCAGACCTGGCCGTGTCCGGGGCGGTGTGCGTCATGTTCACCGTGCTCACCCTGTGTGCCGGAGGAAGGCCGCCCCTGGGAGAGTATCTCATCTTCATGGCCGCCATTTTGTGTCTGGGGGTGTTCTTCGCCGTCCACTGTCTGGGCATGTACTACCTGTTCCAGCCCTATACCTCGGACCTCCAGGTGAAGAACCCCTTTTTCTCCGCCATCAACTTCGCGGTATATATCGCGTGCTATATGTGCATCCAGATCCGCAGCACTCCCTCCTGGTTCGCCCTGCTGGTGCTGGCGGTGACGGTGGTCTATTCCGCCGTCATCCTCACCCTGGTCTACCGCCGGGCTCCCCGTACCTTCCGGGTGAAATAACGAAACAGAGCGTCTGCTTCCCAAGAAGCAGACGCTCTGTTTTCTGTAAAAGCCGGCGGGACCCCATTCCCGCCCTCGCCAGCGGCCAATGTTGGGTGATACGAAATAAATGGGAAAGATGCGGTCGTGCGCTGTCGGGGCATTACGATCCGATCGGGACTCGAACCCGGCGCCTGCCCTGTGGGCGCTGCCACCTGCGGACTTATTCTCAGCCGCTGAGATCACATTCGCACCGCTGACTACCGACCGCCGCCCGTTACAGGTCTGTGGTCCAGTTGGTCTGCTGGAGCTGGTTGTCCAGCAGGCGCAGCTCCCTGGACATGGCGTCCACAGCGGCCTGGACCGCCTTGACGTCCACGGCGCTGAGGATGCGGATCTCAGAGCGGGTAGCCCGGTGGGCGGTCTGGCTGGCAGCCTCCACAAGTTCCCGGTAAGCCTCTATTTTGAGCCGCAGGCAGTCCTTCCGGGCGATGAGCTGCGTCAGGGTCCTGCCGTCCGCCACTGTGCGGCAGTTGGCCAGGTTGATGGCCGCCATCAGCTCCTCCAGCCGGGCCGTGCTGCGGTCCAGCTGGGCGAGCAGCTCGTTGGGGTCCTCAGCGGGGGCCTCCCCCTCCTGGACCAGGGCGTTGTTGTACAGACGGGCCTTGAGCTGTTCGATCTGGCGGTTGAGATCCGCCCGCTCCTGCAATGCCTCCGCCAATTTCATGTTGACCAAGCCTCCTTCTGGTGGGGCCGGGCTGTGGGTGCCCGGCGGGAAATTTGTCTCAGGATATCATAGCAGGGAAGAAAAATCCACTACAAAACGATCACGATCTCATAACAGTTTGGAGACAAAAGCAACATTTTGGAAACAGAGGATAGGCAAGTGAGGCGGATGCGGGACCTTCTTTTTTGTCTGCCGCCGTTGACAGATGGGCAGAAATTGGGTAGAATAGATGGACGCCCGAGGAGGAGCTCGTCCTCTGGGCCAGAGGTTTGCCCCGATAGCTCAGCAGGATAGAGCGTCCGCCTCCTAAGCGGCAGTTCGTTCGAATCCTGTTGAGCCCGAAAATTGAATATTTGTTGTATAAGCCCCCGTACCTCACCGGGATAGAGGGTCCGCCTCCTAAGCGGTAGCTCGTTCGAATCCGTTTGGGCGGGAAAATTGAATATTTTTGCTATAAGTCTCAGTAGCTCAGTTGGATAGAGCACACGCCTCCTAAGCGTGGGGTCGGAGGTTCAAATCCTCTCTGGGACGCCAAAAACTCCGCTGCAAGCCGTTTTTTGCTGGTTTGCAGCGTTTTTTATTTTACTTCTCCCGGCCCGCCGCTCGTTTGCGGCCGGGAGAAGTTTATGCGCCGCAACTGTATATTCTGCTAAGAGGAATCGAACGGTTTCCACGGGTTTGCTAAGAAAAATCGCATCCCTGCTAATTGGATTTTTCGGGCTCACTTGCCGCTGGGTGCCGCTGAGAGCAGCGCAGCCAGGGTATTTGCCAGTTCCGGCGATTGCCGGAGCTGCTCCACCAGAGCCTCCAGATCCAGCGTGGCCGGTGCCTGTTCCCTTGGTTCTTCCGGGGGATGAACCTCCCGAAGATTAGGATTGGCATAGAAGGCGCTCTCAAACTTCTGTGCGTTGATTTTGCGGTCCTCGTCCAGGATGTGGGCATACACGCAGGTAATCATGTCGATTTCCGCATGGCCCGTGTCGCCCTGGGTGGCCTTCAAATCGCCGTGGTTCAGTTTCAGCTTGTAGGTGGTACTGGAATGACGGAGGGAATGAAAGACCACTCTGGGCAGCCCGGCCTTTTCCCGCAGCTTCTCAAACTCCTTCAGGATAATACGGTCCTCACAGGGCCGGCCATTGGGCAGCGCCACCACCAGGTCAAAGTTCTGGTACTCGTCACCGAGAAATGCCCGAAGCTCGTCTTGGGCTTTCTTCCATTCCCGCAGGATGTATGCCAATGTTTTTGGGAGCCATACCTTGCGGATACTGGAATCCGGCTTGGGCTTTTTCAAGATAACTCTGGTGCTCGTGTTGGGAAACAGAGGCGTAAACACATGGTAGACATCCTTCTGCCCCAGCATTTCAATGGCCCGTTTGGAGGCCCGCGTCAGCTCCTTGTCGATATAGACATAGGCATTGTCATCAGCAATATCCTCGTCAGAGATATGGACATTGTTCCAGGTCAGCCCCAGGATCTCACCCATTCGCAGAGAGCAGGCAAAGGACAGGTTCATAGCCACATAGAGCTTGCTGTCCGTACACTGGTCCAACGCGGTGCGGATCATATCGGCGGTCCAAATATCCCGCTTCTTATACTCCGTCTTGGGAAGGATCACATTTTCAAAGGGGTTTTTGGAGATCAGCTCCCACCGCACCGCCTGTTTGAAAGCACAGCGGAGGAGTTTGATGATTTTCTCGATGGTGGAATTGGTCACAAAGTCTGTCTTTGCATGATGGGTCCGGGTATTCACCGCAGGGGTTTTCTGCAAAGTCTGAATGTACTTATCCACTACTCGCGGGGTAACCTCCTGCACCT
>JAHZFC010000072.1 GCA_019421525.1 Clostridiales bacterium | reverse complement strand
GCGTGGGCCTTGTTGAAGGCGTAGTTGGCGAAGTCGTAGATCTCGTCGTAGATGGACTTGGCCACATCCTCCGGGATGCCCCTGGCGCCGCAGCCAGCGATGTTCCGGGCCGGGTCGCCGTGGAGGAATGCCTCCCGCTCCCGTTCGATATCCTTGACCTTCTTCTTGCTCATGGCCCGGCGGACCATGTCCGCCTGCCCCAGGGAGTAGCCTGCCAGCTGCCGGAAGATCTCGATGACCTGCTCCTGATAGACGATACAGCCATAGGTGATGGACAAGATCGGCTCCAGCAGGGGGTGCTTGTAGCGGACCAGCTCCGGGTCGTGCTTGCAGGCGATGAACCGGGGGATCGAGTCCATGGGGCCCGGCCGGTACAGGGCGATGATGGCGGTGATGTCCTCGATGTTCTGGGGCTTGAGGCCCACGCACACACTGGTCATCCCCGCCGACTCCATCTGGAACACGCCGGAGGTGCGCCCGTCGGAGAGCATCTGGAACACCTCCGGGTCATTTTCCGGGATGTCGGACAGCCGGAACCCAGGCTGACGCTGCCGGACCATCTTCACCGCGTCATCCAGGATGGTGAGGTTGCGCAGGCCCAGAAAATCCATCTTCAGAAGGCCCAGCTCCTCCAGGGTGGTCATGGTGTACTGGGTGACCACCAAGTCGTCGTTGGTTGCCAGGGGGACATACTCGTAGACCGGCTTTCTGGTGATGACCACGCCGGCGGCGTGGGTGGAGGCGTTGCGGGGCATCCCCTCCACCTTCCGGGCCAGGTCCACCAGCCGGCGCACCCGCTCATCCCCGTTGTACAGGTCGGAGAAGCTCTTGGACAGGGCCAGCGCCTTGTCCAGGGTCATCTTCGGGTCAAAGGGCACCTGCTTGGCGATATTGTCCACCTCGGCATAGGGCATGTTCAGCACCCGGCCCACGTCCCGGATAGCCGCCTTGGCCTTCATGGTGCCGAAGGTGACGATCTGGGCAACATGGTCCTCTCCATACTTCCGGGACACATAGTCGATGACCTCCTGCCGGCGGCGGATGCAGAAGTCGATGTCGATATCCGGCATGGTCACCCGTTCCGGGTTCAAGAACCGCTCGAAATACAAGGAGTACTTCATGGGGTCGATATCGGTGATATCCAGGCAGTAGGCCACCATGGAGCCCGCGGCGGACCCACGCCCCGGTCCCACGGGGATGCCGTTGGACTTGGCGTAGCCGATGAAGTCCGACACGATGAGGAAGTAGTCCACAAAGCCCATCTGCCGGATGACGCCCATTTCCATCTCCAGCCGGTCCTGGTACTCCTGGCTCCCATTGGGGTAGCGCCGGGCAAAGCCTTCCCGGCACAGCTTTTCAAAGTAGGCGTCCCCGTCCCTCTCCCCTTCCGGGAGCTTGAACTCCGGCAGGTGGTGGACGCCGAACTGGAACTCCACATTGCACATCTGGGCGATCTTCACCGTATTGTCGAAGGCGTCCGGACAGTCGGGGAACAGCGCTCGCATCTCCTCCTCCGACTTGATATAAAACTCCTGGGTCTCGAACCGCATCCGGTCGTCGTCCTCCATGAGCCTCCCCATCTGGACGCACATGAGCGCGTCCTGCATCTCCGAGTCCTCCCGGGTGAGGTAGTGGGCGTCATTGGTGCACACCAGGGGGATGCCAGTCTCCTCATGGATGCGGAGGATGCCCGCCACGATCTGCTTCTGCTCCGGCAGGCCGTGGTCCTGGAGCTCCAGATAATAGTTGCCCTCACCGAACAGCTCCTGCATCTCCAGGGCGTGCTCTTTTGCCCCCTCATAGTCCCCGTTGCGCAGACGGCGGGGGATCTCCCCGGCCAGGCAGGCGGACAGGGCGATGAGCCCCTCGCTGTGGGCCCGGAGCAGATCCATGTCGATGCGGGGCTTGATGTAAAAGCCCTCCACAAAGCCCATGGACACCATATAGCTCAGATTGCGGTAGCCCGTCTCATTTTTGCACAGCAGCACCAGATGCCGGGACTCCGCGTCCAATTCGTGGACCCGCTGTGTCCGGCTCCGCCGGGCCACATAGATCTCGCAGCCGATGATGGGCTTGACTCCGGCGGCCTTGCACGCCTTGTAGAAGTCGATGACACCATACATCACCCCGTGGTCGGTGATGGCCACCGCGTCCTGCCCCAGCTCCTTGACCCGCTTGACCAGCTCACCGATGCGGCACGCCCCATCCAACAGGGAATATTCCGTATGCACATGAAGGTGTGTAAAGCCCATATCGTTCCTCTTTCTATCTTGTCTGGATGCTGTGATATCCATGCTCGCCTTGTCCGTCCATCCGGGCTGCTCACGTGTCCGACTCCGGGCCTTGCTCACCCGCTCCCGGCTTATCTCCCCTATGCGTCTGCTCTCGCGCTTCCTGCTGTCGCGCTTTACGCCCTCCGCGACGGTCGCCTTCCCTTCGTCTCCGGGTAGTTCCGGTCGGGCTCTGCCCGCCCTGGGTCCTACCCGTCGCTCCGGTCCAGGCTCCCTGCTCCCGGACGTTCAGCGTTTCCTGCCAGTTCCACCAGCTTGCGCAGACGGTGGTTCAGGGCTGATCTGCTGATAGGCGGCTGGAACAGCTCAGAGAGCTGACTGAGGGTGAGCTCCGGGTTGTCCAACCGGAGCCGGGCCGTCTGGCGGAGCTTGTCCGGCAGTCCCTCCAGCTTTCCCTGCTCCCGCAGGCGGGCAATGGCGTCGATCTGGCTCTGGGCCGCTGCCACCGTCTTGTCCAGGTTGGCGCTGTCGCAGTTCACCCGGCGGTTGACGCTCCCCCGCAGGTCCCGCTCCAGCTTGGAGGTCATGACCTCCATGGCGGACACCGGGGCGCCGATGGCCGTCAGGAAGTCCTCGATGTGGTCGGACTGTTTGAAGTAGGTGATATAGTTCCCCTTCCGGGTGGTCTCCTTGGCCTCAAAGCCCGCCTCCCGGAGCAGTACCGGCACCTCCCGCCCCACATGGTAGTGGGCGGTGGCCAGCTCCAGGTGGTAGCCCTTGGCGGGGTCTGTCACCGATCCCCCGGCCAGAAATGCTCCCCGGAAAAAAGCCGTTCGGCAGTGGTCCTCCTCCAGCACGGCGAAGTTCACATGGACCGAAGGCGCGGTGTCCATCTCGTGGCCGAAGGCATCAAAGATGGCCCGAAGCTTGTCCGGATCTTGGATGAGGAAGGTCCCCTTCCCCTCCTCCTGGGGCGGGACCTCGTCAAAGCTCAGGCGGAACGCCTTTTTGAACAGCACGGGCAGCCGGACCTTCAGGTCGGGAGAGCCCGTGATGATGCGCACCTGCCTGCTGTGGAAGGTGTTGCAGTAGAGCAGGATGCCGTAGGCCTCCGCCTGGGCGCAGCAGCGCCGGCCGATGTTCTGCCGGCACAGCTCCCCCTTGACCTGGGCGGAAAAGGACATGGGACTCCCTCCTCGGTTCGTTCTCTTCAGAAAATTTTGGTGCTGGCCCGCTGGCGGTGGAGCTCCAGCACCGCCTCTGCCACCTTGACGCCGGAGTGACGGGCAAAGTTGGAGCTCTCGTCAGTGAGGGGCCGGCTGACCACCTCCACCCCCAGCAGCTCGATGTCCCGGCGGCTGACCTGCATGGGTTCGGCGTCCTCGGCGGAATACCGCTCCAACAGCCTGGCGCTGACGCTGGCGTTGTTGCACAGGCACATGTCGATGAGCCCCGCTCCCCCGTGCTCCAGCAGGGCGGCCACATGGTCGGCGGCGGTCATGCCCTCCGTCTCTCCGTCCTGGGTCATGATGTTGCAGACATAGATCTTCAGGGCCTTGGACTCCCGGATGGCATCGGCCACCCCATCCACCAGCAGGTTGGGGATGACGCTGGTGTACAGGCTGCCCGGTCCCAGCAGGATGACCTCCGCCTGTCGGATGGCCTCCAGGGCCGCGGGAAGGGCAGGCGGCCACTCGGGCAGAAGGCGCACATGGTGGATGCGGCAGTCCTGCTCCTTCTTAAAGGCAAAGATCTTGGACTCACCGCACACGCTGGTGCCGTTTTCAAAGGTGGCCTCCAGCTGCACATTGGAATTGGTCACCGGCAGGATACGCCCGGTGATGGCCAAAACTTCGCTCATCCGGGCCACTGCCTGGTCAAAGGAGTCGGAGATCCCGTCCAGCGCCGCCAGCAGCAGGTTCCCAAATGCCTGGCCCGCCAGCCGCCCCTCGGGAAAGCGATAGGCCAGCAGCTGCTGCATCAGAGGCTCGGTATTGGCCAGCGCCTCCATACAGTTGCGGATATCTCCCGGCGGGGGCATCCCCAGGTCCTCCCGGAGCATGCCGGAGCCGCCGCCGTCATCGGCCACTGTGACGATGGCCGTCAGGTTTTGGGTGTAGAGCTTCAGTCCCCGCAGGATCGCGGACAGGCCATTGCCCCCGCCGATGGCCACGATGGATGGGCCTTTTGTGTTCAGATCTGCCATAGTTCACGCCCTCGTCATATCCCGGTGATTTTCACCGGCAGGATATCCCTTGTCCCGGATGAGCTCCGCCAGCGCCCGGGTGACAGCCACCGAGCGGTGCTTGCCGCCGGTGCAGCCCACCGCGATCACCAGGGCGCTCTTGCCCTCCTCCACGAACTGGGGCAGCAAAAACGTCATGAGCCCCTCCAGATGGCCGAGGAACTCATTTGTGGCCGGAAAGCTGAAGATATAGTCCCGGACAGGCGCGTCCAGCCCGGTCAGGTCCCGCAGCCCGTCGATGTAAAAGGGATTTGGGAGGAAGCGCACATCGAACACCATGTCCGCCTCCACGGGGATGCCGTATTTGAACCCGAAGGAGGTGACGGAGATGCTCATCTGCTCCCGCTTTTCCCGGTTCGGGGCAAACAGCCGCAGCACATCCCGCAGCTTCTTGGTGGACAGTGCGGTGGTCTCCAGCACATAGGCCGCCCGCTCCCGCACCGGCTCCATGGCCGTGCGCTCCAGCTCCACCGCCTCCGGGAGGGTGACATCCCCAGTCATCAGCGGGTGGGCCCGGCGGGTCTCCTTGTATCGCTTGATGATCGTCTCCGTGTCCGCCTCTACGAACAGGATCTTATAGTCCATGCGCATGTCATGCAGATCATCCAGGGCCTCGAACAGGCCGTCAAAGGTCTGTCCCCCCCGGATGTCGCACACCATGGCCACCCGCTCATAGGCCCCTGTACCCGCCTGGCACAGCTCGGCGAACTTGGGGATCAGCGCCGGGGGCAGATTATCCACGCAGAAAAAACCGATATCCTCCAGGATGGACATGACGGTGGACTTGCCCGCGCCGGACAGCCCCGATACGATGATGAATTCCATCCCCATCACCTCACTTGAGATATTTGACCTCGGGCTCCAGCTCCACACCGGTCACCCGGTACACGCAGTCCCGCACCACACCCATCAGGTCCAGAATGTCCCGGCAGGTGGCCATCCCGGTGTTGACGATGAAGCCGGCGTGCTTGGTGGATACCTGGGCCCCGCCGATGGCCAGCCCCTTCAGCCCGCACTGGTCGATCAGGGCGGCGGCATAGTGGCCCTGGGGCCGCTTGAACGTGGAGCCGGCGCTGGGGTATTCCAGGGGCTGCTTCTCACGACGCCGGGCCATGAGGTCGCTCATTTTTGCGCGGATGTCCTCCGCCTCTCCCCGCTCCAGCTCCAGCCGGGCGGAAAGCACCAGCCGCCCCCCGTCGGAAAAGGCAGAGTGGCGATACCGGAAGTCGCACGCTTCCACCGGGATCTCCTCCACCCTGCCGTCCGGCTCCAGCGTCCGCACAGACCGCACCACCTGGCACAGCTCCCCGCCGTAGGCGCCTGCGTTCATGATGACCGCGCCGCCCAAGCTGCCGGGGATCCCGTGGGCAAACTCCAAGCCAGTCAGGGAGCGGCGGGCCGCCTCCACCGCCAGGGAGGACAGCAGCAGTCCGCAGCCAGCCTCGATCTGTGTGCCCTCCGCCCTCCACCAGGACAGGCCGGGCACCGTCTTGACCACAAAGGCGTCCAGTCCTTTGTCATCCACCAGCAGGTCGGAGCCGTTGCCCACGAACAGCGGCTCGATCCCCAGCTCCCGGGCCAGGCGGACGGCGGTGATGACCTCCTCCTCCGTCTTGGGCAGGGCCATCAGCCGGGCCGGTCCGCCCACCTTGAAGGTGGTATGGCGGCTCATGGGCTCATCACGGCGCAGTTCCAGGTTGGGGACCGCCTGGGTCAGCCGGGCACATAGCGTGTCAAAATCGTTCATCGTGACCTCCCCCGCCCCACGGCGGTCGCATCGTTCGATCTCCATATTATCATAGTATACCAGAAACCCGGGAAAATGAGAATACCTTCAAATATTAAATTCCTGAAAACGAGCCCCGCCGGGAAGTTTCCTTCCCGGCGGGGCTCAGTCCGTCTGGAAAGGCATAGCTATGCCATTCCAGACGGATCGGTCACGGCAGAGATCCCACCGCAGTTTGTCGCGCCTGCCAGCGCGAACTCGGTGTGGCTTTTCGACAGTCTCTCTGCCGCAATAACAACGCTATCTAGGGCAGGTTGGTGTATCCCATCAGGTACTGGTCCACCTCCCGGGCCGCCCCCCGGCCTTCCACGATGCCCCACACCACCAGGGATTGGCCCCGGCGCATATCGCCGGCGGCAAAGACCTTCTCTGCCCCGGTGGCATAGCCACCGGGGACGGTGGCCACATTGGAGCGGCCATCCCGCTCCAGGCCAAAGGCCTCTGGCACATAGTCCTCCGGACCCAGGAAGCCTGCGGCGATGAGCAGCAGCTGACAGGGCAGCTCCTCCTCCGAGCCGGGGACCTCCACCATGGACATCCGCCCGTTCTCCACCTTAGGCTCCAGGTGGACGGCGATGACGGACTGGAGGTTGCCCTCCCCGTCCGCTTTGCACTCCTTGATGGTCATCTGATAGCGGCGGGGGTCATGGCCAAACACGGCGATAGCTTCCTCCTGGCCGTAGTCGGTCTTGCACACCCGGGGCCACTCGGGCCAGGGGTTGTTCTCAGCCCGGGCGTCCGGGCTCTTGGGCATCATCTCGATCTGGACCACCGACCGGCAGCCGTGGCGGATGGCGGTGCCCACGCAGTCGTTGCCCGTGTCGCCGCCTCCCACGATGATGACGTCCTTGCCCGCAGCGTCGATATAGCTGCCCTTGGCCAGGCCGTGATCCAGCAGGGACTTGGTGGTGGAGGTGAGGAAATCTACCGCAAAGCAGATGCCCTTTACATCTCTTCCGGTCACTGACAGGTCGCGGGCGTGCTTGGCCCCGCAGGCCAGGATCACCGCATCAAACTCCTTCAGCAGCTCCTGGGGAGACACGTCCCGGCCCACGTCGCACCCGGTGCGGAACTCCACCCCCTGGGCGGACATCAGGTCCAGCCGGCGCTGGACGATCTCCTTCTCCAGCTTCATGTTGGGGATGCCGTACATCAGCAGACCGCCGGGCCGGTCCTCCCGCTCAAACACCGTCACCCAATGGCCCCGGCGGTTGAGCTGGTCGGCGGCGGCTAGGCCCGCCGGGCCGGAGCCCACCACCGCCACCCGTTTCCCGGTGCGGTTTTTTGGCTGGGTGGGCTGGACCAGCCCACGCTCCCAGCCGTCCTCGATGATGCCCAGCTCGTTTTCCTTGACGGTCACCGCCTCCCCGTGGAGGCCGCAGGTGCAGGCCGCCTCGCACAGGGCGGGGCATACCCGGCCGGTGAACTCGGGGAAGTTGTTGGTCTTGAGCAGCCGGTCCAGGGCGTGGCCGAAGTTCCCGGTGTATACCAGGTCGTTCCACTCGGGCACCAGGTTGTGGAGGGGGCAGCCAGTGAACATGCCGGACAGCTGCACCCCGGACTGGCAGAAGGGCACGCCGCACTCCATACACCGGGCACCCTGGCGCCGCCGCTCCTCCCGGCCCAGCCGGGGATGGAACTCCCGGTAGTGCCGGATGCGCTCCAGCGGGGCCTCACCGGGGTTGCCCTGGCGCTGATACTCTAAAAATCCCGTGGGTTTTCCCATGGCTCACTCGCCCCCTTTCCTGGTGTTGACATAGAAGGCCTCTACCTCCGCCTGTTCCCGGGTCATACCCTTCTCCTCATACTGGGCGATGGTGCGCAGCATCCGGTCATAGTCGTGGGGCAGGATCTTCTTGAACAAAGGCAGATACTCCTCAAATCGCTCCAAAATACGTTTGGCCTTGGGGGAGCCCGTGGCGTCGGCGTGGGCCTGGATGAGGCCCTTGAGCTCGGCGATATCGTGGGGCTCGGTCACCGGGTCCATGGACACCAGAGACTTGTTCAGCCGCAGGTACAGATCCCGGCGCTCATCCAGCACGAAGGCCACGCCGCCGCTCATGCCGGCGGCGAAGTTCTTCCCCGTGGGGCCCAGGACCACCACCCGGCCGCCGGTCATATACTCACAGCCGTGGTCGCCCACGCCCTCCACCACCGCCGTGGCCCCGGAGTTGCGCACGCAGAAGCGCTCCCCGGCCACGCCGTTGAGGAATGCCTTCCCGCTGGTGGCCCCGTACAGGGCCACGTTGCCCACCAGGATGTTCTCCGCCGGGTCAAAGGCGCTGTCCCGGGGGGGATAGACCACGATGGTGCCGCCGGACAGGCCGTTGCCCAGGTAGTCGTTGGCATCCCCCTCCAGCTCCAGGGTGACCCCCTGGGGCATGAAAGCGCCGAAGGCCTGTCCGCCGCCGCCGGTGCAGTGGATGGTGAAGGTGCCCTCGGACAGGCTGCCGTGGAGGCGGGTGACGTCGGAGCCCAATATGGTGCCCACCGCCCGGTCTGTGCTGGACACGGCCAGCTTCAGCTCCCGCGGCTCCCCCTTCTGCAGGGCGCGGCCCAGCTTTTTCTCCAGCACCTTCAGGTCCACCGACTCCTCCAGCTTGAAGTCGTACACGTCCGCCGGGTCGAAATGGGTCTTGTAGTCCCCGCCCACAAAGGGGTTGTCCAAGATGCCGGACAGGTCCACCGTGGCCGCCCGGCCGTTGACCGCGGGAGAGCGGACCTGGAGCAGGTCGGTGCGGCCCACCAGCTCCTCCACGGTGCGCACCCCCAGCCTGGCCATGTGCTCCCGCAGCTCCTGGGCGATGAAGCGCATGAAGTTGACCACATATTCCGGCTTGCCCTGGAACCGTTTTCTCAGCTCCGGGTTCTGGGTGGCCACGCCCACAGGGCAGGTGTCCAGGTTGCACACCCGCATCATCACACAGCCCATGGTCACCAGGGGCGCGGTGGCAAAGCCGAACTCCTCGGCCCCCAGCATACAGGCGATGGCCACATCCCGCCCGCTCATGAGCTTGCCGTCAGTCTCCAGCACCACCCGGGAGCGCAGGCCGTTCTGGATGAGGGTCTGGTGGGTCTCCGCCAGGCCCAGCTCCCAGGGCAGGCCGGCGTTGTGGATGGAGGTGCGGGGCGCGGCCCCGGTGCCGCCGTCGTGGCCGGAGATGAGCACCACCTGGGCCCCCGCCTTGGCCACGCCGGCGGCGATGGTGCCCACCCCCGCCTCGCTGACCAGCTTGACGGAGATGCGGGCCTGCCGGTTGGCGCTCTTCAGGTCGTAGATGAGCTGAGCCAAATCCTCGATGGAGTAGATGTCGTGATGGGGGGGCGGGGAGATCAGGGTGACACCGGGGGTGGAGTGGCGGCACTTGGCGATCCAGGGATACACCTTGCCCGCGGGCAGGTGGCCGCCCTCGCCGGGCTTGGCCCCCTGGGCCATCTTGATCTGGATCTCCTTGGCGCTCACCAGGTACTCGCTGGTGACCCCGAAGCGGCCGGAGGCCACCTGCTTGATGGCGGAGCAGCGGGAGGGATCGTGGAGCCGGTCGGGCTCCTCCCCGCCCTCGCCGGAGTTGGACTTGCCCCCCAGCATATTCATGGCCTGGGCCAGGCACTCGTGGGCCTCCCGGGAGATGGAGCCGTAGCTCATGGCCCCGGTCTTGAAGCGCTTGACGATGGAGTCCACGCTCTCCACCTCGTCGATGGGGATGGGCTCGTCGGCATACTTCATGTCCAGCAGGCCCCGGAGGGTGTGGGGCTTTGTCTCGTCGTCCACCCTGGCGGTATACTGCCGGAACAGGTCGAGATCCCCCCGGCGGGTGGCCTGCTGCAGGAGATGGATGGTCTGGGGGTCGTACATATGGTCCTCGCCGCCGGACCGGGCCTTGTGGGCGCCCAGGCTGTCCAGCTCCAGGTCCACATCCAGCCCCAGGGGGTCAAAGGCCCTGGAGTGGTTCCGGTCCACCATGTCCGCGATCTCCTTCAGGCCGATGCCCCCAACCCGGGACACGGTGTTGGTAAAATAGCGGTCGATGACGCTGCGGTCGATGCCCACCGCCTCGAAGATCTGGGCGGACTGGTAGGACTGGAGGGTGGAGATGCCCATCTTGGAGGCGATCTTCACGATACCGTGGAGGATGGCGGAGTTGTAGTCGTCCACCGCGGTGTGGAAGCCCTTGTCCAGCAGCCCCTCCTCGATCAGCTCCACGATGGTCTCCTCCACCAGGTAGGGGTTGATGGCCCGGGCGCCGTAGCCCAGCAGGGTGGCAAAGTGGTGGACATCCCGGGGCTCGGCGGACTCCAGGATGATGGACACGGCGGTGCGCTTCTTGGTGCGCACCAGGTGCTGCTCCATAGCGGACACCGCCAGCAGGGACGGGATAGCCACGTGGTTCTCGTCCACCCCCCGGTCGGACAGCACGATGATGTTGGCCCCCTCCCGATAGGCCCGGTCCACCGCCACCTCCAGGTGGTCCAGCGCCCGGTCCAGGGGGGTGTTCTTCTCGTACAGGATGGACACGGTGGCCACCTTGAAGCCGGGCTGGTCCATGGCCTTGATCTTCATCATGTCGGTGGAGGTGAGGATGGGGTTGTGGATCTGGAGCACCCGGCAGTTGTCCGCCTGCTCCTGGAGCAGGTTGCCGTCGTCGCCGGCGTACACGGTGGTGTCTGTGACGATCTCTTCCCGGATGGCGTCGATGGGGGGATTGGTCACCTGGGCGAAGAGCTGCTTGAAGT
>JAHZFC010000007.1:23556-30212 GCA_019421525.1 Clostridiales bacterium | reverse complement strand
CGGAGCTTCATCCGGGGCCATACCCCCTAAGTGCGTTTTTGGTGACTTTTTGCGCATTCAAAAAGTCACCCCTGCTGATGCCGTCAAAAGAAATGGTTTTTGGTAAATACGTCCCAAGGGCGCAGCCTTTGGATAACCGGTCAAGGACGCCAGCCTTTGCCCCCTCCCCCCTTGTGGAACCGCCCCATTTCGGCTATAATGGGACCTGATCGTGAACGAAAGTATAAAAGGACAAAGGAGGTCCTATCATGGAACTGCGTGTTTTGGCCGTGGGCGACGTGGTGGGCGACTGCGGCGTGGCCTTTCTCCGCCGGCACCTGCCCGCCCTGCGCAAGGTCCACGACGTCCATTTCACCGTGGTCAACGGGGAGAACGCCGCCTGCAACGGTCTGCTCCCCCGCCAGGCGGAGGAGATCTTCGCCGCCGGGGCGGATGTGATAACCATGGGAAATCACACATGGGACAAACAACAGATCGTAGACTATATGGAGAACAGCCGCTACCTCATCCGCCCCGCCAACTACACCCGCCGGGCCCCCGGCCGGGGCTGGGGGGTCTACGACGGCCCCCGGGGGCTGCGCATCCGGGTGGTGGACCTGATCGGCCGGTGCGAGATGGACGCCAACTTCGACAACCCCTTTACCAAGATGGACGAGATCCTCTCCCAGGGGGAGGCGGACGTCACCCTGGTGGACTTCCACGCCGAGGCCACCAGTGAAAAGGGGGCCATGGCCTGGTATCTGGACGGCCGGGCCCAGGCCCTGTGGGGCACCCACACCCATGTGCCCACCGCCGACGGCCAGGTGCTGCCCCAGGGGCTGGGCTTCGTCACCGACCTGGGCATGACCGGCCCCGCCCAGTCGGTCATCGGCATCCGGCCTGAGCAGGCCATCAACCGCTTCCTGGGCGGCCTGCCCCAGCGGTTCCAGCCCGCCGACGGCCCCCAGAAGCTCAACACAGTGCTCTTTGCCATCGACACGGACACCCGCCGCTGCACCCAGGTCCAGCGCCTGGACATCGAGGAGTGAGGACGCCTATGCTGAAGATCCTCCACGCCGCGGACTTCCACCTGGACTCCCCCTTCTCCGGCCTGACGGCGGACCAGGCCGCCCAGCGCCGCCGGGAGCTGCGCCAGCTCCCCGCCAGGCTCGCCCGGCTGGTCCGGGAGGAGGGGGCGGACCTGGTGCTCCTCCCCGGCGACCTGTTTGACGGAGAGCGGGTCTACCCCGAGACGGTGGACGCCCTGGCCAGGGCCCTGGGGGACATGGCCGTCCCCGTGTTCATCGCCCCGGGCAACCACGACTATCTCTCCCCCCAGTCCCCCTATGCCAGGGACATCTGGCCCGGCAACGTACATATCTTTACAGCTCCCGCCCTGGAGGCTGTGGAGCTGCCCGGGCTGGGCTGTGTGGTCCACGGCTGCGCCTTCACCGCCCCCCGGCGGGAGGACGACCCCCTATCCGGCTTCACCGCCCCGGCGGACGGAATGCTCCATCTGGTGTGCGCCCACGGGGAGGTGGCCCAGGGGGGCTGGTACGCCCCCATCTCCGCCGCCTCCCTGTCCGGCTGCGGGGCGGCCTATGTGGCCCTGGGGCACATCCACGCCTGCTCCGGCCTCCAGCGGGCGGGAGATGTGGCCTGGGCCTACCCCGGCTGTCCGGAGGGCCGGGGCTTTGACGAGCTGGGGAAAAAGGGCGCGCTGCTGGTCACTGTGGACGGGGAAAACGTCTCCGCCCGTTCCTGCCCCACCTGCCAGCGGCAGTACCGCATCGAAACGGTGGACATCCATGACTTTGGCTCCGCCCTGCCCGTCCCCCCCTCCCCCGACCTGGTGCGCCTGCGCCTCACCGGGGAGAGCGAACGGCCCCTGGACCTGGACGCCCTGACCCGGCAGGCGGCCCCACACTATTTTTACCTGGAGCTCCGGGACGAGACCACCCTGCCCCATGACCTGTGGGAGCGGAGCGGGGAGGACAGCCTCACCGGGCTGTTCCTGCGCCGGATGCGCGCCATGCTGGACGAGGCGGGCGAGGAGGAGCGGCCCCGGCTGCTGCTGGCCACCCGGTTCGGCCTGGCCGCTTTGGAGGGAGGGGAGGATATCCGCCCATGAGGATCAAGAAAATGACCGCCACCTTCGGCGCCCTGGATCACGCCGTCCTCACCCCCGGCGACGGGCTCACCGTCGTCACCGCCCCCAACGAGGGGGGCAAGTCCACCTGGGCGGGCTTTCTCAAGGCCATGCTCTACGGCATCGACACCAAGGAGCGGGACAAGACCGGCCACCTGGCGGACAAGAACCGTTACCAGCCCTGGTCGGGGGCCCCTATGTCCGGGGAGCTCCAGCTGGAGTGGGAGGGGCAGGACATCACGGTGCGCCGCTTTGCCGCCAAGGGCAGCCCCTTCGGCGGCTTTGAGGCGGTATACACCGCCTCGGGGGACCCGGTGCCCGGCCTCACCGCCGCCAATGTGGGGGAAACGCTCATCGGAGCCGGGCGGGAGGTGTACCTCCGCTCCGCCTTTGTGGGCCAGGGGAGCACTGCCGTCACCCCCAACGGGGAGCTGGAGGCCCGCGTCGCCGCCCTGGCCACCTCGGGGCAGGAGGACGTGTCCTACTCCACGGTGGAGCGCACGCTGAAGGACTGGCGCAACCGCCGCCGGGCCAACCGCTCCAACGGCCTGCTGCCCGAGCTGGAGGGGGAGCTGGCCCAGGTGGAGCAGTCCCTCCGGGACATGGAGGGCATCCGCGCCCAGGCCCAGGCGGACCAGGAGCGGCTGACCGCCCTGCTGGAAGAACAGCAGGACCTGAAGGGGGACCTGGCCCTTTGGGAGCGCATCGACAAGCATGACTTGAACCGCCGGTACGGCCAGGCCCTGGCCGACCGGGAGGCGGCCCAGGCCGTCCTGGACGGCCTCACGCCCCCCGACCCGGAGATGGACGGCTGGACCGCCCAGGAGGCCCGGGACTGGGCCCAGCAGGAACAGGAGCAGTACCAGGCGGCGGTGGATGCGCGCGAAAAAATCCAGGAGCAGCGGGACACCCTCCAGGCGGGCAGCCGCAAAAAGGCCCGCTTCGCCGTCATCCTGGCCGCCGTGCTGGCTGTGGCCGGCATCATCATCGGCGTGCTGGGCGGGGTGGGCCTGGTGACCCAGATACCCCCTGAGGTCTGCCTCTATTTCCTCATCGCCGCCTTTGTCGCATTCCTGTGGCGCAACCGCACGGTGATGGACGCCCAGCGCAGGCTGGACGGCCTGGAGCTGCCCGACCTGCCTGAACAGGAGGACTGGGCGGGCCAGGCCCAGGCCCACGCCGACTACCTGGCCCGGCGGGAGCGGCTGGAGCTGGAGCTGCGCCACGCCGGCCAGCGGGTGGACGACCTGGCCGCCCAGGGTGGGCGGGCCTTTGACACTTTGGAGTTTTTGACCCCTCCCGCCCGCTCCCGCGCCGACACCGCCGCCCGGCTGGCCGCCGTGGAGGGGGAGATCGCCCGGCGGCGGCAGGCCCTGGCCCAGGCCCAGGGCCGCCTGGAGCAGCTGGGGGACGGGGAGCGGCTGGAGGCCCGGGTCTCTGAGCTGGACGAGCAGCGCCAGGCCCGGCTGGAGGAATACGACGCCCTGGACATCGCCATGAAGGCCCTTTCCAGCGCCAATGACGAGCTGCGCCAGCGCTTCTCCCCCGCCCTCAACCAGGAGGCGGCCCGCATCCTGTCCGCCCTCACCGGAGGGCGGTACCAGCACCTCACCCTGAGCCGGGACTTCTCCGCCCAGGCTGGGGCGGGGGACGATCTGCCCCGCTCCGCCCTGTACCTGTCCGCCGGGACGCTGGACCAGCTCTATCTGGCCCTCCGGCTGGCCATCTGCCGGCTCACCCTGCCCGGCGCGCCCCTGGTGCTGGACGACGCCCTGGCCAATTTCGACGACCAGCGGCTGGACCTGGCCCTGGGCTACCTCCAGCAGCTGGGGCAGGAGCGGCAGATCCTCCTCTTCTCCTGCCACCGCCGGGAGGGCGAGTGGGCCCTGGCCCACCATGTCCCCGCCCTCACCCTGGGCGGGGAGGACCAAACCTGAGAAAGGGGGACTCGACTATGCACGATCCCATCCAGATCCTTGTCATCGACGCCCAGGGGGGCGGCGTGGGTCGGCAGCTGGTGGCCGCCGTCCGCCAGGCCCTGCCCGACGCCGCCGTCACCGCCGTGGGCACCAACTCCGCGGCCACCTCCGCCATGCTCAAGGCCGGGCCCCACCGGGCCGCCACCGGGGAGAACGCCGTGGTGGTGGCCTGCCGGACGGCAGACATCATCGTGGGCCCTCTGGGCATCGTCATCGCCGACGCCATGGCCGGGGAGGTCACCCCCGCCATGGCCGCCGCCGTGGGACAAAGCACGGCCAAGCGGGTGCTCATCCCCTTCAGCCACTGTGACAACATCGTGGCCGGGGTGCCCGAGCTGAGCACCGGCGCCCTCATCCAGAGCGCCGTCCGCTCCCTCACCCAGCTGGCAGAGGGCGGCGGCCGCTGAGAAGCTTCCCTCCGGCCTGCGCCATAAAAGTCCATATTATGGGACACTTCATCCTGTATCATAAAGGCACGATAACAGGAAAGGATGTGTCCGGCATGTATGAACTGGAATTTGTGAGAGGCCATGTGGAGGTCTATCTGGACGGCGTGTTCTGCTTTTCCGCGGACACCCGGGGAGAGGCAGAGGCGGAGATCGCCCTGCTCACCGCGTAGAGCGCCCGCCGCAGGGCCGCACATACGAGCAGGCCGCCCTGGGCGGAGATGTCCGCTTCCACAGCAGCCCATTGGAAGGTCCTGCCGCCGGGTGTTGTCCGGCTTGATGATAACGTTCTAAAAAAATTGCGGAGGATCGCCTTCACGGCAATTCTCCGCGATTTTTACTCATGTCCTGGAAAAGCCATTTCACAGCGGGCCCTTCCCCTGTCAAAAGGGCACGTCGTCCTCCTCCGGCTCCGGCGGCGTGGCCAGCGCGGCGGAGGTCACCGCGTCATGACCGTACTTCTCCCGCAGCTGGTCCACCACCCGTTCCAGCTTCTCCGCCCTGTCCCGGCGCTTTGGCTCATCCGGGGCGAACAGGCCCAGCTGCTCGGCGGCCTCCTCCTCGGGGATGAGGTTCTGGGCGGTGAGAGTGATGGCCCGGATGGGCGCGCCCGCCTTCCAGCTGTGCTCCAGGATGTCCATCGCCGCCCGCGTCAGTTCCCGGGCCGTGCAGGTGGGGGCGGGCAGAGGCCGCTGACGGCAGATGTCTTTGAAATCAGGGGCCCGGATGGTCACCTGGAGGGTGGCGGCCTTCATTCGGTGCCGCCGCAGGCGGACAGCCACCTGGTCAGCCAGCAGGGCCACCCCCCGGTGCACCTCCTCCCGGGTGATGAGGTCGCGGGGAAAGGTCTCCCCGTTGCCCACCGACTTGGGGGGCGTGTACTGCCCCGCCGGGGCCACCGGGCTGTTCTCCAGGCCGTTGGCGTAGTTCCACAGCTGGCCCCCCTGCTTGCCCAGCAGGGCGGTCAGGGCCTGGCGGTCAAAGGCGGCCAGCTGGCCGATGGTGCGCACCCCGTAGCGCTCCAGCGTCCGGGCCGCCGCCCGGCCCACATACAGCAGGTCGGTCACCGGCAGGGGCCAGACGATGGCCTGGAGATCCTCCTCCGTGATGAGGGTGGTGGCGTCCGGCTTTTTATAGTCGCTGCCCAGCTTGGCGAAGATCTTGTTGAAGGACACCCCCACCGAGATGGTCACCCCCAGCTCCCGCCGCACCTCCCCCCGGATCCGGTCGGCCAGGGCCACCGGGTCCCCCCCGAACAGATGGAGGGTGCCCGTCACGTCCAGCCAGCTCTCGTCGATGCCGAAGGGCTCCACCAGGTCGGTGTACCGCTCGTACAGGGCGTTGACCCGCCTGGACATGGCCCGGTATTTGTCGTGGTGGGCGGGCAGCAGCACCAGGTCCGGGCACTTTTTCCGGGCCTGCCAGATGGTCTCGGCGGTCTTGACGCCAAAGGCCTTGGCCGGCTCGTTTTTGGCCAGGATGATACCGTGGCGGCTCCTGGGGTCGCCGCACACCGCCACCGGTCTGTCCCGGAGCTCCGGGTGGTCCAGCAGCTCCACCGAGGCGTAAAACCCGTTGCAGTCACAGTGGAAGATCACCCGGTCCATCCCGCACCCCCCTTTCCGCGCCCTGCGGGCGCGCGCATGCTCCTGTGTCCAGCATAGCACAGGAGGGAGCAGATGTCAAACATCCGTTCTATATTCATCTCCAAAACACCGGGCCGATCTGCCCATGACAACGCCCGGCCCTCATGGGGGAGCATTTTTCAGCGGCCGGCCCTCAGTAGCCCACCGTGACGAAGCACCCGCTGTGGCGGTGCTGCTCCACCTCGTCCCACATGGCGCAGGCGCAGTCGGCGTAGGAGATCTGGCTCACCTCGAAATATTGGCGGGACGCCTCATCGGTGGTCACCAGATATTCATCCGTGCGGGTGCGGTAGCGCCCACCGCGGGAGGCCATGTGGACCTGCATCCGGGCGGCGGGCACCACCACGGTCCAGTCCAGCTCCGTCTCCCGGCGGAAGATATCCCAGCTGTCGTGGATGTTCAGATAAAAATGCCGGGTGGTCTCCTGGAAATAATCGGTCTCCACCAGGCGCTCTCC
>JAHZFC010000007.1:1786-23546 GCA_019421525.1 Clostridiales bacterium | reverse complement strand
CTTCGCTCCCGAGCTGCCCAGGAGCGCCACCACCCGGGGCACCCCGGCCGCCTTCGCGCAGTCCAGGACGGTCCTGATGTCCTCCGGGTAGCGCCACGGATCGTCCAGGGCGGGCGGGAATACCGGGAGGATCACATCCGCCCCCCGGAACACACGGCACAAAAGGTCCCGGTCCCCCGCGGCGCCGTGGGACAGCTCTACGGCGGGGTCCAGGTCCGCCACAGAGCCTGTTGGCGCGATCCCCCGCAGGACATGGCCGCGCCGGAGGTTCTCCCGCACCAGCTCCCGCCCCAGGTTGCCGGTGATCCCAATGCATACGGCGATCATAGCGCTCCCTCCCCATAGGCCAGTGTGACCAGCTGGCGATGGCGGACCGGCTCCCAGGTCTCCTGGGCCGCAAAGCTGGCCAGGTCCTCCATGGTCAGCCGGCTGGTCCGCTTGAAGTTTGGGTCCTCCGGGTCGGTGACCAGCAGGGTGTCGGTGCCCACCCGGTAGCGGCCCGTCACCTCCCCGTAGGGGATGACCTCTGCCGGGGGGGCCACCAGCAGCCAGTCCAGCTCCGTCTCCGAAAAAAACAGGTCCCGCTCCTGGGCATAGACCCGCTCCACCCGCTCAAAGGCAGGATGAGGGGGCTCCACCTCCAGCATGGGCCGCCCGTCCGGCCCCTTGAGCGCCATGAAGTTGCTCAGCGCCACCAGCCGCCGTACCCCCGCCTGCTTACAGGCGCGGATGACATTGGCGCTGTGGCCGGGATATTCCTCCGGGTGCTCCCGGGTGGGCGCGGTGGCCAGGACCACCGCATCCGCGCCGGAGACGAAGCGCACCACGCTCTCATAGTCGCCGGTGTCCACCTGGGCGGTGGGCAGCGTCAGGCCAAGGGGCTCCAAAACGGGCCGGACCCGCTCCGGCCTGCGGTTGCCGCCCCGGACCCGGGCGCCGCGGGCCAGTAGCTCTCCGGCCACCCGCTTCCCGATCCGGCCGGTGATCCCGATGACCGCGATATCCTGCATCGGCATATGCCGATCCCTCCTTTTCTGTATCCCGTCAGGCGGCGCGCAGCCACAGGGGCAGTCCATGCCCCGCCCTGCGGCGGCGCGGCGCGCCTTATATCTACATTATAGAAGGACGGCCCGCTGCCCACAAGGGCATAAACTTGAGGATCGGTAGATTATTTTCAGGCGTTTGCCGCTCGCATCTTGTGCTTTGTCCGGGCAGACGCTATAATTTTTGCAGAACATCAGGGCCGGAGGGGCCGGGGAGGTGGTGGAACGTGGACGATCTTAAGGGCTGCAGCGATGAGGACCTGCGGCAGCGCCTGCTGGTCCTCACCGGCCGTATGCGCCGTCTGTTCATCCGCGCGGTGATGGACGAGGCATCCCACAGCCATATCCGCGGATGGGACCTGGCCGAGATCAACGAGTATTTCTGTCTGGATCTGCTGCCCTACTATGCCTATAACGTGCTGGTCCTCAAGGCGATCCCCAAAACGGAGCAGGCGGCGCAGCAGATCCCGGCGCTCATGGAGGAGCTGGAGGGGCACATGCGCGCGGGGCTCCGCCTGCTGTTCCATGAGTCCGAGCTGGCGTCCGATGGGAACCTGCTGGTCTGCGTGTTCAACATCACCACACATCGGGACTCCCGAGAGACCCGTCTGTTCAAGCTGGGGATCAGCCGCCTGTTCGCAGAGATCTGCACGGCCCACGACCACCGGGCGTTCGCCTTCGTCATGGGGGAGGGCGTGCCGGTCCCCCATGTCCGGGAGCTGGGCCTGTGCTTCCGCTCCGCCCTGCAGGCCGCAGAGTCCGGGATCGTATCCGGTCTGGACCAGAAGTACGACAGCAATGAGCTGCTGCACACCCTGGGCGACCTGCTGTCGGTGCTGACCCCCGCGCGGAAGGCCGCGCTCCGCCGCAGCATGGAGACGGCGGACCCCGCCGGCCTGCGCGGCCAGATCGGGGCCGTGCTCCGGGACGGGGCAGACTATATCGGCACATATCCCTGTCTGGCCGGCCAGCTGCCCCGGGCGATCGCGGACCTGTGTGCCGCAGTCATCCGGGACCGGCTGCCGCCGGGGCAGGCGCCCGCCGAGGCGGCGGAGATCCAGCGGCGGCTGGACCGCTGCCTGGACTACGGGGAGGCGGAGCAGGTCTGCCTGGACGCGCTCCCGGCGCTGCTGCGCCGGTATGAGGCGCTGTTCACCGCCGGCCGGAAGCAGCCGGTGGAGGAGGCGATGCGGTACATCCGGGCCAACCTGGCCCACCGGCTCACCCTGGCGGACATCGCGGGGCATGTGGGGCTGAATCCCCAGTATCTCAGCGGCCTGTTCCGGCGGGAGACGGGCATGGTCCTGACAGACCACATCACTCAGGTGCGCCTGGAGCAGGCCAAGCTGCTCCTGCGCCATTCCGACCGCACGATCCAGCAGATCGCGGAGGCGGTGGGCTTCCAGGACCCGAAATATTTTTCCAGGCGGTTCAAACGATCCGAGGGTGTGAGCCCCCGGACCTATCGCAACGAGCTGCGCTGACCCCGCAGCGGGAAAGGATGGACGATATGGAACAGACCATGGCAGACCTGATCGGGCAGATGACCCGGGAGGAGAAGATCTCCCTGCTGACCGGCTCAGATCTCACCTATACCAGAGGGGTCCCTAGGCTGGGGATCGCGCCCCTGAAGCTCAGCGACGGCCCCCACGGCGTCCGGGCCCAGACGAAAGAGGACGCAAACCACATGGGCCTGGGCGCCAGCGCCCCGGCGACCTGCTTCCCCACAGGCGCCGCGCTGGCCTCCAGCTGGGACCGGGACCTGCTGGCCCAGGTGGGCCGGGCCGTGGGGCTGGAGGCCCGGGCGCTGGGGATCCAGGTGATCTTCGGCCCCGCCTTCAACCTGAAGCGCTCCCCCCTGTGCGGGCGCTCCTTTGAGTATTACTCTGAGGATCCCTGTCTGTCCGGAGAGCTGGCCGCCAGCTTCGTCCGGGCGCTCCAGGCGGTGGGCGTTGCCGCCTGCCCCAAGCATTTGGCCTGCAACAACCAGGAGGACTACCGGCTGGTGTCCGACTCCGTGGTGGACCAGCGGACTCTGCGGGAGCTGTACCTGTCCGCCTTCGAGCGGGTGGTCAGGACCGCCGCGCCCTGGTGCATCATGAACGCCTACAACAAGCTCAACGGGACCTACTGCGCGGAGGACCGGTGGCTGCTGACCCAGGTGCTGCGGGAGGAGTGGGGGTTCGACGGCGTGGTCATCTCCGACTTTGGCAGCGTGTCCCGCCGGGAGGTCTCGGCGGCGGCCGGACTGGACCTGGAGATGCCGGGCACCTTTGGCTACAGCGACCAGCGCCTGCGGCAGGCGCTGGAGGCCGGGCAGCTGACGGAGCAGGAGCTGGATGCCTGCGTAGCACGGATCTTGCAGCTGATCGGGCGCACCAGCCCCGCCGGTCCCGCGCCGGAGGCGCCCGACCTGGAGGCCCATCACCGCCTGGCCCGGGCGGCAGCCGCGGAGTGCATGGTGCTGCTGAAAAATGACGGCGGCCTGCTCCCTCTGGAGAAAAAAGGCTCCATCGCGGTCATCGGCGCGCTGGCCCGCTCGCCCCGGTACCAGGGGGGCGGGAGCTCCCATGTGGCCTCCTACCGGGTGGAAAACGCCTGGGATGAGCTGCGCCGCTCCGCCCCCCAGGCGCGCTTCACCTATGCCCCCGGGTATGACCGGGCGGACGGGAAGCGGGTAGAGCCGTCCCTGGTGGAGGAGGCGGCCGCCTGTGCGGCGCAGGCGGACCGCGTCCTCCTGTTCATCGGCCTGACCGAGGACTTCGAGGCAGAGGGGCAGGACCGCACGGACCTGTCCCTCCCCCCTGCCCATCTGGCGCTGGCCGTCGCGGTGCTGGCGGCAAACCCCAACACGGCCGTGATCCTGACCGCCGGCGCGCCGGTGGAGCTGCCCTGGCTGGACCGGGCACCCGCTCTGCTGGACACCTATACCGCCGGGGATGGGATCGGCGGCGCGGTGGCGGATCTGGTCTTTGGCGACGCCGTCCCCAGCGGGAAGCTGGCGGAGACCTTCCCCCTCCGGCTGTGCCATACGCCGGCCTGCACCTGCGGCTTCCACGGGAGCAGCACCTCCATCCGCTATGGGGAGGGAGTCTTTGTGGGCTACCGCTACTACGAGTACGCGGACCGGCCGGTGGCCTTCCCCTTTGGCCATGGCCTGAGCTATACCGCCTTCCGCTACTCCGCGCTGGCGCTGTCGGCCCAGCAGATCCGGCCGGAGGACGGGCTGACCGTCTCCCTCACCGTGGGCAACACCGGCGCCTGTGCCGGCGCCGAAGTGGTACAGCTCTATGTGGCGCCGGAGCACAGCTCGGTGCCCCGGCCGGTCAAGGAGCTGCGGGCATTCCGCCGCATCTTCCTGGAGCCCGGCGAGGAAAAGCAGATCTCCTTCTCCCTGGGCCGCCGGGACCTGGCGCGGTACAACCCGGAGCGGGGAGAGTGGGTGGTGGAGCCCGGCATCTACCAGATCCTGGTGGGCGCCTCCTCGGCTGACATCCGCCTGGCCGGGGCGGTGAGGGTGGAGGCGCCTGGCTGGGACCGGCTGACCCACGTGACCATGGACACCACCCTGGGCCGGCTGGCATCGGACCGCCGGACCCTTCCCATCCTGCGGGAGCTGATGGCAGCCTCCCCTATGTACGACCCTGACACCTGCCGCGACCCCTTCCTGACGCAGCTGCCCCTGCGCACCGCAAACCATATGGCCGGCCGCCCCCTGACCGTAGAGGAGCTGGCGGACTATGCAGTCCGGATGGATGAGGCGGTCCGGACGGGAGCGGGATGCTGAGCGATGCCCGGCGGCCGGCAGACAGGGCCCCGTGGGCGCCCGGGAGGGCCTGGAGGCGGCCCGCGCCCTCCGCTCTGAGCGCTCCGCGGGGGCTGTATATCGGCCGCAGACAAGGGCCTGATCTGGAGCCTGAGGCCGCTATCAGCAAATGTCACAAAATTCAGGGGCAAACTTTGTGGATGGAAAGATCCGCCGTTCTTCTCCGTATCCCTTGACTTTTGTGGGCAATCTGCTAAACTAATAACAGTAGTTAGCTGGCAAACTTTGTTTGCGGCGCTGAACGTCCACAAAATTTTCTGTGAAAGGAAGTTTTACCATGGCTCAGTACAAGATCCAGCGTGCCAAGGGCGTGGAGGGCTCCACTGTCTACTCCTACACCGCTCCCGGCCACAATGAGTGTGTCCCCACCCGTCTGCACGATCCCGCTGACGTGGATGGCGGCAAGATGATCCAGGGCATCACTTACTTTATCCCCGGCGGCGGCTGCGACTACGGCGCCAATCCTCTGGAGTCCATCTATTACATCCTGGAGGGCGAGATGACCCTGAAGACCGAGGACACCGAGACCGTCCTCCACGCGGGCGACTCCTTCCACTGCTGCGGCGGCTGCCCCAAGTCCGTCACCAACACCGGCACCACCGTGTGCAAGATGCTGGTCACCCTGCTGCCTCCCCAGGCCTGATCTCAAGGTCTTGCCCTGCGGCCAGAACGCTTGTGACGCCGCACCTGCGGCGGGGCTTGACTTCGTTGAGCCCGGGGCCCTGAAATGAATCTGTTTTTCCGGTCCGAAGCGGAAGAGCCGGATCTGTGAGCCGGATCTCAGCTCTGGACCAAAAATCAACAACAAAGGAGTAATGAGTTATGCCTAAGGTTTTAGCTGGCAATTATGCCGACATCTTTGACATCAAGGGCAAGAAGGCCGTCGTGGTCGGCGGCGCCGGCGGTTTCGGCAAGGAGATCGCCAAGGCTTTTGCCCAGCGCGGTGTGGATGTGCTGATCTCCTCCCGTCGTGAGGACGCCCTGAAGGCCGCCTGCGAGGACATCAAGGCCGGCGCCGCTGAGGGCGTCAAGGTCACCTACTTCGCCGGCGACGCCGGTGACGAGGAGACCGTCAAGAAGATGGTGGAGTTCACCGTCAGCCCCGAGGGCCTGGGCGGCGTGGACATCCTGGTCAACTCTCAGGGCTACAACAAGAAGATGTGGTCCTGGGAGATCGACACCAAGGTGTGGAACGGCATGCTGAACACCAACATCACCTCCCTGATGTTCACCTGCAAGTACTTCGGCAACTGGATGAAGGAGCACAACACCGAGGACGGCACTGTGGCCGATCCCTCCACCTTCACCCCCGGCCAGGCCACTCCCTGTGCTGGCTACGGCAAGATCATCAACATCGGCTCCGTCCGCGGCATCCGCGCTGTGGCCAACGGCGGCAACGGCAACGTCCCCTACAACACCACCAAGGGCGCTGTGGAGATGCTGACCAAGGCCTTCGCCGCCGACCTGCGTCCCAACATCCAGGTCAACCTGGTCGGCCCCACCATCACCTACACCCCGATGATGGTCGGCTTGCTGCCCCCCGATGAGACCGTCCGCAACAACATCGCTGCCAACGAGCCCGCTATGCGTATCGGCTATGAGTCCGACATCGTGGGCACCGTCATGTACCTGGCTTCCCCCGCTTCTGACTTCGTCACTGCCAACTCCATCTATCCCGATGGCGGCCTGGTGGCTACGTCCTGATCTTTTAGGTACACGCTGCAAGACCTTTCAAAGCCTCCCGTGGAGACCACGGGAGGCTTTTTTGTTTGGACGCTCCCTTGAACCGCTTCCCATTTCCCACCTGGCCCGACGGCTGTCCCCACACGGCGGACAAGTCTGTGTAAAATGCCTGAACCGGCCGCCTTTACAATGTAAAAACCGCCTCTTTTTACAGATCCTCTCCGTTTACACAGACTTTACAAAGGGTACAATGCGGACTTTACATTTCTTTTGTACACTCAAATCGTACCCCGGAGAACGGGGCATCCTAAAGTACGAGAACATTATCATGAAATGGAGAGAATCGAAAATGAAAAAAATCATCGCGTTGATGATGGCGCTGGTCCTGGCGCTGTCTCTGGCCGCTTGCAGCAGCAATGCCGGCAACGAGAGCCAGGCCCCCGAGGACAACAGCCAGGCCCCCGCCAGCCAGCCCGCCGAGGAGCAGCCCTCTGAGGAGCCCGCCGAGGAGATCTCCGGCACCGTGAACACCGACGGCTCCACCTCCATGGCCGACGTGATGGCCGCCTTCAACGAGTCCTTCAGCGGCCTCTACCCCGACGTGACCATCAACTACACCGCCTCCGGCTCCGGCTCCGGCATCACCAATGTGCTGGCCGGCACTGTGGACATCGGCCTGTCCTCCCGCGCCCTGACTGACGAGGAGAAGGCTGAGGGCGCCGTGGAGAACATCGTGGCCCTGGACGGCGTGGCCATCGTGGTCCACCCCGAGAACACCGCCGCCACCAGCCTGACCATCGAGCAGATCGCCCAGATCTACACCGGCGAGATCTCCAACTGGTCCGAGCTGGGCGGCGCCGACGCCCCCATCGCCGTCATCGGCCGTGACGCCGCCTCCGGTACCCGCGGCGCCTTCGAGGAGATCGTGGGTGTTGAGGACGCCTGCGTCTACACCAACGAGTACGAGTCCACCGGCGAGGTCATCGGCTCCGTGGCCGGCAACCCCAACGCTATCGGCTACGCCTCCCTGTCCGCTGTGGACGACACCGTGAGCGCTGTCCAGGTCAACGGCGTGGCCCCCTCCGAGGCCACCGTGGCTGACGGCTCCTACGAGATCCAGCGCCCCTTCGTCATGGTCACCAAGGAGGGCACCGAGCTGTCCCCCGCCGCCCAGGCTTTCCTGGACTGGGCCATGAGCGCTGACGCCGCCGATGAGGTCGAGGCCGCCGGCTGCGTGTCCCCCAACGCCTAAACTGAATCCCACGACCGCTATGGACCAGAACAAGCCTCACCTTCACCGTGGGGCTTGTTCTGGCATGCCATGCCTCTGCTGAGAAGAATCGCGAAGCCTGATTCGCAGTCCTTCTCAGCAGGGGGGTCGAGAAAGAGAAGGTCGGTATTTTATGAGTGAACAAATTTTACGCGATACCCCCGCAGAGAAGGAGTCCAAGAAAAAGGGCAAGGCCAAGGGACTGCGCCCGCTGGAGTCGGTGATGCAGCTGATCTTCTTCATCTGCGGCTTCATCGCCATCGCTTTCGTGCTGGTCATCACCATCTATCTGGTCATCTCTGGCATCCCCGCCATCCGGGAGGTCGGTCTGATCGACTTCCTGTTCGGCACCGAGTGGGCCTCCACGGCGGAGGAGCCCAAGTTTGGCATCCTGCCCCTGATCCTCACCTCCGTTTACGGCACCGCGGGCGCCATCGTCATCGGCGTGCCCATCGGCTTCCTTATGGCTGTGTTCCTGTCCAAGGTGGCCCCCCGGAAGGTGGCCAATGTGATCCGTCCCGTGGTGGACCTGCTGGCGGGCATCCCTTCCATCGTGTACGGCCTGGTGGGCCTGATGGTGCTGGTCCCCTTCATCCGGGAGACCTTCAACACCGCCGCCGGCGAGAGCCTGCTGGCCGCCATCGTGGTGCTGGCCATCATGATCCTGCCCTCCATTATCTCCGTGTCCGAGACCGCCCTGAACGCCGTCCCCAAGGAGTATGAGGAGGCCAGTCTGGCCCTGGGGGCCACCGACATCGAGACCTATTTCCGGGTCTCCGCCCCGGCGGCCAAGAGCGGTATCGCCGCCGCCGTGGTGCTGGGCGTGGGCCGCGCCATCGGCGAGGCCATGGCCATCATGATGGTGGCGGGCAACGTGGCCAACATGCCCGACCTGCTCTCCAGCGTCCGCTTCCTCACCACCGGCATCGCGGTGGAGCTGGCCTATTCCAGCGGCCTGCAGCGCCAGGCCCTGTTCTCCATCGGCCTTGTCCTGTTCCTGTTCATCATGTGCATCAACGTGATCCTCAATGTGTTCCTCAAGCGGGATAAGGAGGGGTGAGAGCGATGGAGAAGATCAACGAGACCTCCCGCCAGCAGGCCATGAAGCAGGGCCTGTCCGCCAAGCGCCGGGCCTACAACACGGGCATGCGCACCCTCATCTATATCGCCGCCGCCCTTGTGGTGGCCCTGCTGGTCTTCCTGCTGGGCTATATCCTGTACCGGGGACTGCCCAATCTCACCTGGGAGTTCCTGACCTCGGAGGAGAGCGTGATGAAGGACATCCAGGGCATCGGCCCCGCCATCCTGAACACCCTCTACGTCATCATCGCCACCCTCATCGTGGTGCTGCCCCTGGGCGTGGGGTCCGCCATCTACCTGACGGAGTACGCCACCAATCACAAGCTGGTCTCCGCCATCGAGTTCGCCACCGAGACCCTGGCGGGCATCCCCTCCATCATCTACGCCCTGGTGGGCGTGCTGGTCTTCGCCGAGTCCCTGCGGCTGGGCAAGACCCTCATCGCCGGCGCCCTCACCCTGGTGATCATGACCCTGCCCACCGTCATCCGCACCACCCAGGAGAGCCTGAAGACCGTGCCCCAGTCCTACCGGGAGGGGTCCCTGGGCCTGGGCAGCGGGAAGTGGCACATGATCCGCACGGTGGTGCTGCCCTCCTCCATCGACGGCATCGTCACCGGCTGCATCCTGGCCATCGGCCGCATCGTGGGCGAGAGCGCCGTCCTGCTCTACACCGTGGGCATGAGCATGTCGATGCAGGACTTCTTCCGGGACGGGCTGGAGAGCTTCTTCTCCGCCTCCGGCTCCACCCTGAGCGTGGCCCTCTATGTCTACGCCAAGGTGCGGGCCGACTTCGACCTGGCCTTCTCCGTGGCCGTGGTCCTCATCGCCATCACCCTGGTCATCAACCTGGCCGCCAATCTGGTGGGCAAAAAATTAAAGAAGAAGTAAGGAGCCCTTACTATGGACGAAACTATCATCCTCTCCGCGCGGGGCCTGGACCTGTGGTACGGGTCTGCCCAGGCGCTGAAAAGCGTCGATATCGACATCCCTGAAAAGCAGGTGACCGCCCTCATCGGCCCCTCCGGCTGCGGCAAGTCCACCTTCCTCAAGACCCTGGACCGGATGAACGACCTGATCCCCGGCGTGAAGATCACCGGCTCGGTGCAGTACCGGGGCCAGGACATCTACAGCCCCTCGGTGGACGTGACCTGGCTGCGCAGGCAGATCGGCATGGTGTTCCAAAAGCCCAACCCCTTCCCCATGTCCATCTACGACAACATCGCCTACGGCCCCCGCACCCACGGCATCAAGAACAAGGCCCGGCTGGACGAGATCGTGGAGAAGTCCCTCCAGGGCGCGGCCATCTGGGACGAGGTGAAGGACCGGCTGAAGAAGTCCGCCCTGGGCCTGTCCGGCGGCCAGCAGCAGCGGCTGTGCATCGCCCGGGCCCTGGCGGTGGAGCCCGACGTGCTGCTCATGGACGAGGCCACCTCCGCCCTGGACCCCATTTCCACGTCAAAGATCGAAGATCTTATTGCAGATCTGAAAAAAACGTATACAATAGTGATCGTGACCCACAACATGCAGCAGGCCACCCGCGTGTCCGACAAGTGCGCCTTCTTCCTGCTGGGCGAGCTGATCGAGTATGGGGACACCACCCAGCTCTTCTCCGTGCCCAAGGACAAGCGCACCGAGGACTATATCACCGGACGGTTCGGCTAAAAAAGGAGGAAACGCCACATGAGAAAGACTTTTGACGCAGAGCTTTTGGAGCTCAGCCGGGAGCTGACGTCCATGGCGGGCACCGCCCGGGACGCCATCGACCTGGTCACCTCCTCCCTGACCACCGCGGACGCCGCCGGGGCCAAGGCCACCATCGAGATGACCGCCTCCCTGGACCAGCAGGAGCGCACCATCGAGAACCACTGCATGACCCTGCTCATGCGGCAGCAGCCGGTGGCCCGGGACCTGCGCACCATCTCCACCGCCCTGAAGATGGTCACCGACCTGCAGCGCATCGGCGACCAGGCGGCCAACATCGCCGAGATCGCCCTGCTGATGGCCGACGGGAAAAAGACCGACGTGCCCGAGGACATCGCCACCATGAGCCGCCAGGCCGGGCTGATGGTCCACCAGGCCATCGCCGCCTACGCCGACCGGGACGAGAACACCGCCCACGCGGTGGTCAACCTGGACGACGTGGTGGACGACCTGTTCGTCAAGGTCAAGGACGAGCTCACCGAGCGCATCGTCCGCCAGGAGGACCACTCCGGCCGGGCGGTGGACCTGATCATCATCGCCAAGTATCTGGAGCGCATCGCCGACCACGCGGTGAACATCGCCAAGTGGGCCATCTTCTGCGTCACCGGCCAGCTGTCTTGACCCCTGCGCCGCGGGGCCCTGCACGGGGCCCCGCTGATCACACATGGAAAGGAGCGCCGCCAATGGCACTGAAGATCGCCCTGGTGGAAGATGACGCCTCCATCCGCGCCATGCTGGAATACTATTTCAAATCCCTGGGCCATGAGATCGTCGCCTTTGAGAGCGGGGAGGACTTCTTTGCCGCCGCCCCCAAGGCGGACCTGGCCCTGCTGGACGTGATGCTGCCCGGGATGGACGGGCTGGAGATCCTCCGCCGCCTCCGGGCCGACCCGGAGACCGCCAAGCTGCCCATCATCATGCTCACCGCCCGTCAGAGCGAGATGGACAAGGTGGCCGGACTGGACGCCGGGGCAGATGATTATATCACCAAGCCCTTCGGCGTCATGGAGCTCCAGGCCCGGGTCAACGCCGTGCTGCGCCGCCTGGGGCGCAGCGAGCCGGTGCTGCGCTACCGGGACCTGGTCATCGACACCGCCGGGCGCACCGTCACCCGGGATGGGCAGAACATCTCCCTGACCTTCAAGGAATTTGAGCTGCTGCGCCTGCTGGTATCCCGCCGGGGCACCGTCCTGACCCGGGACGAGATCCTCTCCGCCGTGTGGGACTACGACTTCGTGGGCGAGACCCGGACGGTGGATATGCACATCAAGGCCCTGCGGCAGAAGCTGGGCGAGGGCTATATCACCACGGTGCGCTCCGTGGGCTACAAGATGGAGTGAACCTGGCATGAAACGGAAACTGACCATTTACATATTCCTCATCGCCGCCCTGTCGGTGGTCATCTCCTCTGCGGTGGGGGTGTGGTCCTTCCACCAGCGGGAGGTGGACACCGCCCGCCAGACCCTCACGGAGCTGCTGTCCCTCATGGACGCGGAGGGGGGCGCCACCGATGTGTCCGGCCTGCTGGAGCAGTTCGCCCAGGCCGCCCCGGATAAGCGGCTGACCCTCATCGCCCCCGACGGCACCGTGCTGGGGGACACGGAGGAGGACATCTATGAGGACCACTCCGACCGCCCCGAGGTGGAGCAGGCCCTGTCCGACGGCTCCGGCGAGGACATCCGCCGCTCGGCCAGCAATGGGGTCACCTATCTGTACGAGGCCTGTGTCTTTGACGACGGGATCATCGCCCGGGCGGCCATGCCTCTGTCCTCGGTGAACGCCCTGGCCCTCCAGGCCACCGCCGGACTGCTGGTGGCCGTTGTGGTGGCCCTGGGCCTGGCCTGGGTGCTGGCCCGGAAGCTGGCCGCCAACACCGCCAAGCCGGTGGAGGAGGCGGAGGTGGCGGTCCGCCAGGTGGACGAGACCCTCCAGTCCGCCCGCAGCGAGTTCACCGCCAACGTCACCCATGAGCTCAAGACCCCCCTGACCTCCATCAAGGGCTTCACCGACATGATGGCCTCCGGCCTGGTGAAGGACCCGGAGGACCAGAAGCGGTTCCTCACCATGATCTCCGTGGAGGTGGACCGGCTGACCAAGCTGGTGGACGACATCCTCCAGGTCACCGAGCTGGAGACGGTGGCCGCCGTCCTGCCCGGGGAGCAGTGCTCCCTGACCGAGGTGGCCCGGGACACGGCCAAGTTCCTGGAGCCCGTGGCCCAGAAGGCCAACGTCACTTTGTCCGTCTCCGGCGACGAGGTGGAGGGGGCCATCGGCGCGGACCGCTTCCGGGAGGTGGCCCTCAACCTGATGGAGAACGCCGTCAAGTACAACAAGAACGGCGGACGAGTGTCCGTCACCCTGGGTCGTGAGGGGCGCCGGGCGGTGTTCACCGTGGCGGACACCGGCATCGGCATCCCCCCGGACAGCCAGAGCCGGGTGTTCGAGCGGTTCTACCGGGTGGATAAGGGCCGCAGCCGGGCCGCCGGCGGCACCGGATTGGGCCTGGCCATCGTCAAGCACATCGTGGCCCTCTACGGCGGCCAGATCAAGCTGGCCAGCGTGGTAGGCTCCGGCACCACCATCACGGTGTATCTGCCCCTGGCCTGATCGTGATAACAAAAAGCCCGCCTTCCGCGCATCGTGTGCGGAAGGCGGGTCGGAGACTTTCGAAAAAGTATTTTCGAAAGTCTCTCGCCGGGGACAAAGCCCCATCCCCGGCGAGATCGGCCCGCGGCAGCGCACTCACTGTCCGTCAAAGGCGGCCAGTTCGCACGTTTGCGGGCCGAGAAGTGTTTTTGTAATGGGCCCCCATCCAAAACGTCTCTCAGTTTTGGATGGGGGAGGAGCGGCAAGGGAGTACAGGGCAGAATACCCGCCAGGGTGTTTTGCCCGGAACGGACTTTGCCGTGACGATATGTCGTGGCCGAAAACAGATATCCATTTCTTCGCGCCTATTGGCGCGAACTCTGCGAGGCTTTTTGACAAGCTGTACCCGCCTTCCGCGCACGATGCGCGGAAGGCGGGTCTTTTCTTCTGGTATCGAATCTGTACTCACGCGCGCTCCAGTTCCCGCTCCCGGGCCTGGAGGATCTTGGGGAAGCGGATGGCAAAGGTCACCCCGCAGATCAGTGCCGCGGTCACATCGGCCACCGGCTCGGCCACCAGCACGCCGAACACCTGGTCGGCAAAAAAGTGGGGCAGGATGAAGATCAGGGGGATGAGCAAGATCACCTTCCGCAGCAGAGCCATGATCAGAGACACCTTGGCCTGTCCCAGGGCCACGAAGGTCTGCTGGCAGGCCATCTGCACCCAGAACACGCAAACGCCCATCAGATAGATCCGCAGCGCCCAGGACGCCATGGCGGTCAGCTCGGGCTTGTCGTTGAAGATGGACACCCACACCTGTGGGAACAGCTCGGAAAATCCCCAGATCGCTATCGTATACACCGCACAGGAGACCAGCAGGATCCGGAAGGTGCCCTTCACCCGGTCCAGGGCCCCGGCGCCGTAATTGTAGCTGACGATGGGCTGGGCCCCCTGGGCCAGCCCCTGGATGGGCAGGTAGATCACCTGCATCACCGACGAGCAGATGGTCATGGCGCCCACCGCCGTGTCCCCGCCATAGGTCCGCAGGGAGGCGTTGAAGGAGATGGACACCAGGCTCTCCGTGGACTGCATGATGAAGGGAGACACCCCCAGGGCCACGATGGGGAGCAGCACCTCTTTCTTGGGCCGAAGATACTTCAGCCGGATGTGCAGCACCGAGCGCTTGCCGGTGAGGAACCACAGCACCCACACCGCCGAGGCGGTCTGGGCGATGATGGTGGCCAGGGCCGCCCCCTGGACCCCCATATGGAAGCCGAAGATGAACACCGGATCGAGCGCGATGTTGATCACCGCCCCGATGACCACCGTGAGCATGGAGAAGGTAGAAAAGCCCTGGGCGGTGAGGAAGGAGTTGAGTCCCAGGGATATCAGCACCGAGATCGACCCCCAAAGATAGATGGACAGGTAGTCCATGGCATAGCCGATGGTGTTCTCCGTGGCGCCGAAGGCGTACAGCAGCGGCTCCTTCCAGATCTGGAACACCGCCGTGGCCGCCACGGCCAGCACGATGAGCAGCGCGGTGGAGCTACCCAAAATGGAATCCGCCCGCTGGTCATTCCCCTCCCCCATGGCGATGGCCGCCCGGGGGCCGCCCCCCTGCCCGGCCAGGGCCGCCAGGGCGGAGATGAACATGATGATGGGGAAGCAGACCCCCAGCCCGGTGAGGGCCAGGTCGCTGCCCGCGCCCATATGCCCGATGTACACCCGGTCCACGATGTTATACAGGGCATTGACTACCTGGGCCACGATGGACGGCAGGGCCAGCCGGACCATCAGCGAACCAAGCCGCTCCTTTCCCAGGTCGTTGGTATGCGCGCTTGCCAACGCGATCACTCCTTACGATCGATGATGGTAAGGGACAGTATAACACATCTTTCCCGAAAAAGCAAAATACCTGGAAAAAATCCCGCCTTGCGGATGCTGCACTATTTTGGTACAATCGTTTCAAGTGAAACACTGGCGGGGAGGGGCCCTTATGGTCATCCACATGACAAGAGAACAGCTGTATACCCGGGGCGGCATTTTGGACGAGCTGATGGACACTGGCTTTTCCGCCGCCGGGCTGGTGGACGCCGCCGGGCGGCTCATCCGGTACTCCGTCCCCACCCTGCGGGACCTGGGAAAGACCCAGGAGGAGTGCGTTGGCCGGCCCATCGAGGAGCTGGACCCGGACACCCACCTGGGCCAGGTGGCCCGCACCGGAGTGCCCGAGGCGGGGCGGCTGGTGCTCATGCGGGGCAAGTATCACATCGTCACCGAGCTTCCCATCTACGAGGGGGAGGAGCGCATCGGCGGCATGGGCATGCTGGTCAGCCTGGATACCAACAAGCTCAAGCGGGCCCTGGGCAAGCTGTCCGAGGGCCCGGCCCGGAGCGCCGCGCTGTACGACAGCCTGGCCCGGGCCTCCGGCTCCTACACCTTCAACGATTTCATCGGGGAGCACCCCCTGGTGCGGGAGCTGTTGGACCGCTGCCGCCAGGCGGCCTCCACCCGTTACCCAGTGCTCATCACCGGGGAGACAGGCACCGGCAAGGAGATCCTGGCCGGCGCCATCCACTCCACCGCCTTCCCCAGCGGCAGCGCCCCCTATGTGAAGATCAACTGCACCGCCATCCCGGACAACCTGCTGGAATCGGAGCTGTTCGGTCACGAGAAGGGGGCTTTCACCGGGGCGGTCACCGCCAAGAAGGGCAAGTTCGAGCTGGCGGGGGGCGGCTCGCTCCTGCTGGATGAGATCGGCGAGATGGACCTGCGCATGCAGTCCAAGCTGCTGCGGGTGCTGGAGGAAAAGGAGTTCGAGCGGCTGGGGGGCAGCCGGATGCAGGTGATGGACACCCGGGTGATGGCCTCCACCAACGCCGACCTCCATGCCCTGGCCGACGCAGGGCGGTTCCGCTCCGACCTGTACTACCGCCTGTCCACCATCGAGATCAGCGTCCCTCCTCTGCGGGAGCGGGCCTCGGACATCCCCCGGCTGGTGGACCACTTCGTCCAGCGGGAGGGGCTGGCGGTGCGCTTCACCCCCGCCGCCATGGACCAGCTGGTGGCCTACCGCTGGCCGGGCAATGTGCGCCAGCTGCGCAACGTGGTGCTCCGGCTGGGCATCGGCGCGGCGGGCCAGAGCGTGGGGGCCGAGCAGGTGCGCGCCGCCCTTCCCCAGCAGCCCGTCTCCCCGCCTCCTGCGGAACGGGAGGTCCCGCAGCCCCGGCAGCAGGAGCCTGCCGGCCCCACCATGGAGTCGGCGGAGGTGCGGGCCATCCGGGAGGCTCTGGCCACCTGCGGGTATAACCAGAGCCTGGCCGCCCGGCGGCTGGGGGTTGGCCGGACCACTCTGTACCGGAAAATGAAAAAGTATGGCATCCCGCTGCGCCGGGGGTTGGACTTGCCCGGCCAGCTGTGATATAATAGCTCTTACCCAACAGAAAGATCGTTCGATCGCACAGACAGCCATGTTCCCGGCCCGGCGGGCCGGGAGAGAGGATCGGGAGGCGTACGTATCATGATGGAACTCAACGAAAAGACACTGAGCAGCCAGCTGGTCTACGACGGGCGGCTGCTGAAGGTATACTATGACACCGTGGAGCTGGTGGACGGCAACACCTCCTGGCGGGAGGTCATCCGCCACCCCGGCGCGGTGGTGGTGGTGCCCGTGGACGACAAGGGCAACATCCACCTGGTGCGCCAGTTCCGCTACCCCTACGGCAAGGTGCTGCTGGAGGTGCCCGCCGGCAAGCTGGAGCCGGGGGAGGAGCCCTTCCCCGCCGCCCAGCGGGAGCTGAGCGAGGAGGTGGGCGCCCAGGCCGGCCGGTGGACCCCCATGGGACTGATGATGCCCACCCCGGGCTTCTGCGACGAGCTCCAGCACGTCTACCTGGCCCAGGACCTGACCTTCGGGGACATCCACCCCGACGAGGACGAGTTTCTGGAGCATGTGGTGATGCCCCTGGAGGAGGCGGCGGCCATGGCCGTGGACGGCCGGCTGGAGGACAGCAAGACGGTGGCCGCCATCCTGCGGGCCTATCTCCGGCTGAAGGAGGGATGAGCTGTGCGGAAGAAGATCCTGGTCATCGAGGACGAGAAAAACATCGTGGACATCCTGGTGTTCAACCTGGTCCGGGAGGGGTATGACACCCTGGAGGCCTATGACGGCGCCACCGGGCTGCGCCTGGCCCTGGAGCAGGACCCGGACCTCATCCTGCTGGACCTGATGCTGCCGGAGATGGACGGCTTTGAGGTGTGCCGCCGCCTGCGGGGAGAGGGCCGGGCCACCCCGGTCATCATGCTCACCGCCCGTGAGGAGGAGACGGACAAGGTGCTTGGCCTGGAGCTGGGCGCCGACGATTACATCACCAAGCCCTTTTCCATGCGGGAGCTGCTGGCCCGGGTCAAGGCCAACATCCGCCGCACCGGCATGACCGTCCAGGCCGCCCCGTCGGAGGAGCGGCTGGAGCTGGGCCGCATCACCGTGGACCCCCAGTCCATGACGGTGAGCAAGGACGGCCAGCCCCTGGACCTGACCCAGCGGGAATATGAGCTGGTGCGGGTGCTGTCCTCCCACCGGGGGCAGGTCTTTTCCCGGGAGGCACTCATGGAGCAGGTGTGGAACTACGAGGGCTATGTGGGCGACGTGCGGGCGGTGGACGTGGCCATCCGCCGCCTGCGGGAAAAGATCGAGGACGACCCCGCAGATCCCAAGTTCGTGGTCACCCGCCGGGGCCTGGGCTACTGCTTCGCCTCCTAAACCCAGAAGGCATCTTGCGGGGTCGTCCCGCCGGCGAAGCCGGCCGGCGGCAGGTGCCGCCGTACAAGCGCCTCCTGGCGCTTGGCGCAGGGGCAATTCATTTGTCCCGAGCATGAAAAATAATGGGGGCCCCATAGAGCAACTCTATGGGGAGCGACCCCGCCGACCCCAAATTCGTTGTCACGAGAAGAGGTCTGGGCTACTGTTTCGCCTCCTGAGCCTCGGAGGTCACAGCCCCTTCTCCCTCCGCCAGCACCAGGCGCTGTTTGGTAGCCAGCCTGCATCTTGACCCAGTACGATGGAGCGGCAGCGAAAAGAGACGCTTCGTGTGTCCTGCTTTGCGCGCCGGTCCATAGAAGGACGCACCGAAGGGCCAATCAGCGCTTTTCTTTGGATCTCAAAAACCGTTTCTTTTGGCGCTGTCAAAAGAAATGGTTTTTGGTAAGCTCGTTCCCAAAGGCAAGGCCTTTGGGTACTTTCTGCACGAGCGAAAAGTAGGTCGCCGCAAGGTGAAACCTGGCCGCAGGTGAAGGGCCTTGCCCTTCTCCATACACTCCCTCCAGCTGCTGCGCAGCCACCTCCCCCGTCAAGGGGGAGGCGAGGGCACGCCCCTCATCCGCCCCGCTTACGCGGGGCACCTTCCCCCTAGGGGGAAGGCTTTGGCCGCAAGGCGAATCCCAAACCCGCGCCTCGGGCGGGACCGTGCCCCCGGCGGGGCCTGACCAAACCAGAAAGGAAGTGAGCCGGTGCGCCGCAGTCTGCATTTGAAACTGACGCTGATCATGATGCTGCTCATCGTGTCGCTGATGACGGTGGTGGGCTCCTTCCTCATCAACTCCGTGATGGGCTTCTACATCGACGACTTTTACAGCCAGATCGCTGCCGCCTTCAGTCAGGACAACGCGGACTTCGTCCGCGCCCTCCAGACCCCCACCGAGGGAGAGACCGACGGCGCGGCCATGATCGACCAGGTGCTGGAGGCATACTCCGGCTCTCTGGGGGTGGACGGACGTGACCGCAACTACTATGTGCTGGACGGCGTGACGGCGGAATATCTTGCCGGCTCCCTCCCCCAGGCGCCGGAGAACGGGGTGGCCATCACCCCCAATATCGAGACCGCTCTGCTGGGCCAGACCGGGGACGAGAGCGACATCACCGCCGACTATATGGACGCGGCCATCCCTATCACCCGGGGGGAGGACCGGTACATCATCTATATCCTGGACGACCGGCAGACCGTCCGCAGCCTGACCGCCGACCTGTTCACCCTCATCGGGGAGGCCCTGGTGCTGGGCCTGGTCATCTCCCTGATGCTGTCCACCCTGCTGTCCAAGACCCTGACCACCCCCATCGAGCGGCTCACCGACGGTCTGAAGGAGGTGGCCGACGGCAACTTCTCCAAGAAGATCGAGGTGAGCAGCCGGGATGAGATCGGCCTGCTCACCGAGAGCTTCAACACCATGGCCCAGCAGCTCCAGGACACCATCGCCGCCGTGGAGAACGAGCGCAACAAGCTGGATACCCTCTTCCTCCACATGGCGGATGGCGTGGTGGCCTTTGACCGCACCGGCCACGTCATCCACTTCAACCCAGCCGCCCAGGAGATGCTCTCCCGGGCCATCCACATGGGGGACCACTACAACCAGCTCTTCGGCGACCTGTTCACCCTGTCCGAGGCGGCGGCGGTGGACGGCTACCTGTCCGCCGAGCGCACCGTGGGCAGCCGGACCCTGGACCTGCTGCTGGCCCCCTATGACCGGGCCAACCAGGGGGGCGTGTTGGTGCTCATCCACGATGTCACCGAGCAGCGCAAGGCTGAGGAGATGCGCAAGGACTTTGTGGCCAACGTCTCCCACGAGCTGCGCACCCCCCTGACCAATATCCGCAGCTATGCCGAGACCCTGGTGGACGGGGCGGCCGACATGCCCCCGGAGATGATGCAGAACTTCCTGGGCGTCATCCTGGGGGAGTCCGACCGGATGACCCACATCGTCCAGGACCTGCTCACCCTGTCCCGGTTCGACTCGGGCAAGAGCGGGCTGAACCTCACCCGCTTTCCCTTTGGCCAGGCCATCCGGGACACCTATCAGGCCGTCCTGCTGGACGCCCAAAAGCATGACCACACCATCACCCTGCGCCTGTCCCCCGCCCTGCCGGAGATCCTGGCCGACCGGGAGCGCATCGTCCAGGTGATGATGAACATCGTGTCCAACTCCATCAAGTACACCCCCGACGGCGGCACTATCGTCATCTCCGCCGGGTCCTATGGGGACTGGGTGTGGATGGAGGTGGACGACAACGGCATCGGCATCCCCGCAGCGGACCGGGGCCGGATCTTCGAGCGGTTCTACCGGGTGGACAAGGCCCGCTCCCGCCAGTCCGGCGGCACCGGCCTGGGCCTGTCCATCGCCAAGGAGATCGTGGACAGCCACCAGGGCCGCCTGTTCCTGGTGGACAAGGACACCCCCGGCCTCACCATCCGGCTGGAGCTGCTGGTGAACGGCCCCCAGGAGGACCACCGCCATGACGGATAAGAAGCGCCGCATCCTGGAGCGGGCCAAGACCGCCCTCATCGTCCTGCTCACCATCTCCGCCCTGGTACTGGTGTTCCGCTCCCCCCTGGTCCAGAGCGCCGGGCTGTCCTCCCTGTTCGACCAGGGACTGGCGGACAACATCTCCGCCGCGCCCCAGGCCCAGGCCTTCTCCTCCGCCGCGGTCCCGGTGCGCATGGCGGTGGGCACGGCCATGAGCCGGTACGGCGTACAATATGACCAGGACGCTGCAGATGCCCTTTTCGACCAGACCGCCTCCCTGCTGGGGGAGGCTCTGGCCAGCGCGGGCAGCCCGTCCCGTCTGTCTGAGGATGCGTGGCAGCAGCTGCTGTCCGAGGAGTGTGTCTACTTCGGCTACCTCAGCTCCGTCCCTCTGTCCCTCCTGTCGGGTTGGCTCTCCAGCGGGGGGATGTCCTCCGCTTTGACCGGCTCCGCCCGTCACATCGTGCTGGCCGCCGGGACGGACGGAATGCTCACCCTGAGTTATCAGGGTACGGACGGCGGGTTCTACCAGTGCACCACTGCCCTGGACGCCACCCTCCACTTGGAGCCCATCGTCGGCTCCGTTGACCCAAACGGCGCCTTTTTCGCCTTTGAATCCTCCTCCCTCCCCGACGTGGTAGACCCTTACACCCTCTTTACCGAGGAGGAGGTGTCCGCCCTGGTCTACGACAGTGTCACGCCGCTGTCCCTGACCGACCCTTCCCAGGTCTCATCCCTGCTGTCCGCCCCGTCCTTCAGCGACCAGAACCAGGCTACCGTCAATGACGGATACACCTTCGTGGACGGGGAGGACACGCTGCGGCTGCTCCAGGGGGGCAGCGTGGTCTACCATTCCTCCGGCGAAGGCAAATACCCTGCCCAGTCCGGGCTGTCCGGCGCGGTGGATGCCGCCTGGGCCCTGGTGGAGGCGGCCGCCGCCCCCCTGTGCGGGCAGGCGCGGCTCTATCTGATCTCCGCCCAGGCGGACGAAACGCAGGAGGACTGCTATACCGTCACCTTTGGCTACTGTCTCAACGGCAGTGCCGTCCACCTCTACGACGACGGCTGGGCCGCCGTGTTCCAGGTGGAGGATGGCATGGTCACCGACTTCACCATCCGCCTGCGCGCCTATTCCGCCACCACCCAGCAGGCGCTGCTGCTCCCTGCGGAAAAGGCCGCCGCGGCCCTCACCGCCCTCACTGAGAGCCGCCGGGAGCTGACCGTCCAGTACCGGGATACCGGGGGCGACCAGGTCCAGCCCTACTGGAACGCCCT
>JAHZFC010000007.1:0-1776 GCA_019421525.1 Clostridiales bacterium | reverse complement strand
GGCCCAAGCTGAAAAATATCATCATCCTGATCCTCCTGCTGGTCAACGGCTTTTTGCTGGTGCTGGTGGTGGGTCGGGAGCTCCAGGTGGCCCGGTATGAGCGCTCCGCCCTGACCCAGGCCAGCCAGATCCTGGCCCAAAACGGCATCTCCGTGGAGGAGGACCTGCTGTATGAGGCCGCCCGGAGCTCACTGATCCCCCTCACTGTCCAGCGAGACCTCCAGGCGGAGATGGACATCGCCCAGGTCCTGCTGGGCAGCCATGCGGTGCGCACCGACCAGGGCGGCGGCCTGTATGGCTACGACAGCGACCGGGGCTCCGCCCTGTTCCGCTCCAACGGTGATCTCTCTATCTCTCTGACGGACTGCCCCCTGGACGGGCAGGACCCCTCTGACCACGCCGCCGGCCTTTTGGAGCAGATGGGCCTGGAGGGGGCGGCGCTGGACCTGCGCACCGACGGGGACCAGACCGCCGTCACCTTCCATCAGCTGCTCAATGGGGTGCCTGTCTACACCTGTCGGCTGACCTTCACCTACGACAGCGACAGCCTGCTGTCCATCAGCGGCACCATCATGACCGGCACTGTCACCCCGGTCTCGGGCGCCTCCTCTCTGGACCTGCCCACCGCCCTCATCAGCTTTCTCCGGGGCGTGCTGGACCGGGGCGACGTTTGCTCCGCCATCCACGACCTGCAGCTGGGCTACCGCTCCAGCCAGACCTTTGGCTCCGACATCCAGCTGTCCCCCACCTGGCTGATCTCCACCAACATCTCCAGCTATTACTTGGACGCTGCCACCGGCGCGCTGGCCCTGGCAGAGAGCTAGCCCACTTTGGCCGAGCTCCTGACGACAAAACGCCCGCCGGGCGAGAGTACTCACCTGGCGGGCGTTCTTATCCATGATGCGGTTTTCAGATCTTGCTCTTGGCCAGCTCGGTCAGCTGGGTGAAGGCGGCCTTGTCGTTGACGGCCAGCTCAGCGAGCATCTTCCGGTTGATCTCCACGTTGGCCAGCTTCAGGCCGTGCATGAAGCTGGAGTAGTTCATGCCGTTGAGCTTGCAGGCGGCATTGATCCGGGCGATCCACAGCTGACGGAAGTCGCGCTTCTTCAGCCGGCGGCCCACATAGGCGTACTGCAGGGACTTCATCACCTGCTCGTTGGCCATCTTGAAGTGCTTGCTCTTGGCGCCCCAGTAGCCCTTGGCCAGCTTGAGGACCTTATTTCTTCTCTTGCGCGTCATCATCGCGCCCTTGACTCTTGCCATTGTGTTTCAGCCTCCTATATATGAGTAAATGAACAGTCCCTTATTTATAGGGGATCATGCGCTTGACGGTCGCCTCGTTGGTGACGTCGGCGTAGGCGCCCTTGCGGAGGCCTCTCTTGAGCTTGGTGGTCTTGCCGTGACCGTTGAGCAGGTGGCGCTTATAGGCGTGGGCGCGCTTGACATGGCCGTTCTTGGTCAGCTTAAAGCGCTTCTTGGCGCCGCTGTGGGTCTTGATCTTAGGCATGGTGGTCGTCTCCTTTTACAGTGTAGTAGGCGGCGGATGTCGCCGCGGGGAACTTACTTGTTGGGCTTGGAGCTCTTGGCGGCCAGGAAAATGCTCATGTGCCGGCCCTCCAGCTTGGGCTCCTTGTCCATGGTGGCCAGCTCGGAGCACTGCGCGGCAAAGTCCAGCAGCAGCCGCTTGCCGATGTCGGTGTGGGCCATCTCACGGCCGCGGAAGCGGACGGTGACCTTCACCCGGTTGCCCTCGGCCAGGAACTTCTGGGCGTTGCG
>JAHZFC010000071.1:2989-10999 GCA_019421525.1 Clostridiales bacterium | reverse complement strand
GGCGGTCCGACACCGTTTCTTTTGGCGCTGTCAAAAGAAATGGGGTCGGGAAAATTCGTTCCCAAAGGCAAAGCCTTTGGCTTTTGGTGACTTTCTAATCGCTTAAAAAGTCACCCGCCGGAGGCTATGGAATAGCCACAAGGAACGGCAAGGGCTCCGCCCTTGCTATTTGATGTGCAGCTCCTCCTCCACCTCGTTGAGATCGATGGTCAGCATCCGGCTGACCTCCCCACGTGGCTGCCGCCGCGCGGGGGCCCCTTTTTATCATGCTCGGGCGGAATGGATCCGCCCTGCGCAGATCTTCGCTGCCGCTGCGATCTTACGCGCCACCCGGCGCGGCCGCCCAAGAGGCGGCGGGGCCAGCCACCCGGGCCGGGCCCTCTATTTGATGTGCAGCTCCTCCTCCACCTCGTTGAGATCGATGGTCAACATCCGGCTGACCCCCTGCTCCTGCATGGTGACGCCGTAGAGCACATCGGCCTCCTCCATGGTGCCCCGGCGGTGGGTGATGACGATGAACTGGGTCTTGTCGCTCATCCGCCGCAGGTACCGGGCGAAGCGGACCACATTGTTGTCGTCCAGGGCGGCCTCGATCTCGTCCATGACGCAGAAGGGGGTGGGCCGGACCTTCAGGATGGCAAAGTACAGGGCGATGGCCACGAAGGCCCGCTCGCCGCCGGACAGCAGGGACAACGTCTTGAGAGCCTTGCCCGGGGGCTGCACCCGGATCTCGATGCCGCAGCCCAGGATATCGTCCGGGTCCTCCAGCTCCAGCCTTGCCTTGCCCCCCCGGAACAGCTCCACGAAGGTCTCCTGGAATGTCTCGTCGATCCTGGCGAACTGTTCCCGGAAGATCTCGGTCATCTCCTGGGTGATGCCGGCGATGATCTCCTCCAGCTCCCCCTTGGCCCGGGCCACGTCGTCCCGCTGGTCGGTGAAGTAGGTATACCGCTCGTTCACCCGCTGGAACTCCTCCACCGCGTCGGGGTTGATGCTCCCCAGGGCGGAGATGGACCGCTTGAGCTCCGCGATGCGCCGCTGGGCCCGGGGCACCGACTCGATCTCTACCCGCTGGGCCTTGGCCGCCTCGTGGGACAGCTCGTAGGTCTCCCACAGCCTGTCCAGCAGCTGTTTTTCCTCCATGGCCGCGGCCATGCGCTTGTTGTCCAGGGCGGACACCTCCCCCTGCAGGCGCATGAGCTGGTCGGCCTTCTCCCGGGCGTCCTTGCCCGCCTGGTTGCGCTGGCCCTCCAGGGCCAGCCGCTCCTCGCTGAGCCGCCGGATGGCGTCGTTCTGGCTCTGGCTGCCCCGGCGCAGGTCCTGGAGCTGCCGCTCCGTCTGGGCCACCTGCTGGGCCAGCTGCCGGTTCTTCTCCTCGAACTGGGCGATCATGGCCAGCCTCGCCTGGGTGTCGCCGCTCAGATCCTCCCGCAGCCGCTCCAGCTCGGACAGGTTCTGCTCCAGGGCGGCCCGCTCGCCCTCCAGCCCCGCCAGCCTGGCGTTGACCTGGGCGATCTGGCTGTTGATGCCCTCCAGGGTGGACTGGAGCGTGGTCTGGCCCTGGCTCTTGGCCTCCGCCTCCGCCCGGAGGGCGGCGGCCGCCCCCTCCAGCTCCCCGATGCGGGCCTTGGCCTGCTCGATGGCGGCGGAGTTCTCCTCCATCCGCCTGCGCACCTGCTCCCGCTCGGCGGCCAGGGCGGTGCGGCGGCCGTTCATATCCGCCAGATAGGCCTGGGAGTTGTCCCACCGCTCGGTGAGCTTGAGCACCCCGTCCTCCGCCTGCCGCAGCTGGGCGGTGGCGGTGTCCAGCTCATACTGGGCCGCTGTCAGCTCCCGCTGGGCCTCCGCCAGCTGGGCGGCGGCCTGCTTCAGGTCGGCCTCCAGGCCCTTGCGCTGCTCGGCCAGCCGCTCCAGCTCATTGGCCCGGGACAGGATGCCCGCGCTGCGGGACACCGAGCCGCCGGTCATGGAGCCGCCGGCGTTGAGCACCTGGCCGTCCAGGGTGACGATGCGGAAGCGCCGTCCAAACTTCCGGGCGATGGCCAGGGCCTTGTCCATGTCCTCGGCGATGACCACCCGGCCCAGCAGGCTGGAGAAGATGGCGGCGTACTCCGGGTCAAAGGAGATGAGGCCGTCCCCCATGCCCACGAACCCCGGCTCCCGCTCCACCGCCTTGTCTTTGAAGTCCGCCGGGCGGATGGCGTTCATGGGCAGGAAGGTGGCCCGGCCGCCGTCCCGGCGCTTGAGCCAGTTGATGGCGTCCCTGCCGTCCTCCTCCCGGTCCACCACCAGGTTCTGCATGGCGCCCCCCAGGGCGATCTCGATGGCCACGGCGTACCGGTCGGGCACGTGGAGCAGCCCGGCCACCGGGCCCCGGATGCCCTTCAGGCCGCCCCGGCCCGCCTCGCCCATCACCAGCTTCACCGCCTTGGAGTAGCCCTCGTACACCTTCTCCATCTCGGTGAGCATATGGATGCGGGAGTTTAAGGCGTTTTCGTCCATCTGGAGCTTGCGGTGGCGCTCCTGCGCCTCGTCCGCTTTGCGCTGCCGGGTCTGGCAGCGCATCTGGTAGCCGCTGATGACGTTGCGCACCGCGTCCCGCTCCTCCAGGGCCTTGTCCAGCTCCTCCCGCAGGTCCTGGCCGGACTGCCGGGCCTGCTGGACCTTGTCCTCCTGCTCCAGCAGCTCCTGGCCCACCTGCTCCTCCCGGTCATAGAGCTCCTGGGCGGCGGCGGCCAGGGCGGACAGCAGCTCCTTGGCCTCCCCGGCGGAGGCGTTCTCCAGCCGCTCCCGCTCCTGGAGGGCGGACAGCTCCCGGGTGATGCTGCCGGCGGAGCGCAGGGCCTCCTCCGCCTGGCCGTTCAGGTCCTCCAGCTGGCCCCGGCTGTCCTCCATCTCCCCCTGGAGCTGCTCCAGCCGGGCCCGCCGCTCCTCGATCTGTCCGGCGATGGAGCCCGCCCGGCCCTCCTGCTGGTCCAGCTCCGCCCGGATACGCCCGGCGTTCTCGCTGTTGTTCTTGATGTCGTTCTTCAGCAGGCTGATGGCGCTCTCATATTCGTGGGCCTGGCTCTCCCGGCGGCCCAGCTCCTCCCGGACTGCCTCCGCCTCCAGCTCCTTCTGGCGCATCTGCTCGGCAAACTGCTCCTCAGCGGCGTACAGCGCGTCCCGGTCCGCCTGGGTCTGGGCCAGCTGGCGGGCGGCCAGCTCATAGTCGGCGGACACCTTCACCCCGTCCGCCCGGAGCTTCTCCAGCTGCTCCAGCCAGACGGACACCTCCAGCCCCTTCAGCTCCTCCCGGAGCACCAGGAACTTCTTCGTCTTTTCCGCCTGGACCCGCAGAGGCTCCACCTGGAGCTCCAGCTCGTCGATCTTGTCGTTGATGCGCACCAGGTTCTCGTCGGTGCGCTCCAGCTTGCGCTCCGCCTCCTCCTTCCGGTGTCGGAAACGGGAGATGCCCGCCGCCTCCTCAAAGACCTCCCGGCGGTCGGCGCTCTTGATGGACAAGATCTCGTCGATCTTGCCCTGGCCGATGATGGAGTAGCCCTCCCGGCCCAGGCCGGTGTCCATGAACAGCTCGTTGATGTCCTTCAGGCGGCAGGAGCGTCGGTTGATATAGTATTCGCTCTCCCCGGAACGGTAATACCGGCGGGTGACGGCCACCTCGCTCTCCTCCATGGGGAACAGGTGCTCGGTGTTGTCCAGCACCAATGTCACCTCGGCAAAGCCCAGCCCCTTGCGCTTGGCGGTGCCGTCGAAGATCACGTCCTCCATCTTGCTGCCCCGGAGGGTGCGGGTGGACTGCTCCCCCATGACCCAGCGGATGGCATCGGCGATGTTGGACTTCCCCGAGCCGTTGGGCCCCACGATGGCGGTGATATCCTCGCCGAAGGTGAGCACTGTCTTGTCCGGGAAGGATTTGAAGCCTTGTATCTCCAGTGCTTTTAAGTACAAATCGCGCACCTCACAGTAACCTGCATATAGATAGATTATTGTATCATTTCCCCACGGGATCTGCAACTATTTTTCCGGTATTTCCCTTCCTGTCAGCCGATCCTTCCCATCCCGGCCCGTCCCGGTCCCCGCCCCCGTCCGGCGCCTCACCCGTCCCTCAGACAAAAAGGCATTGACGGCCAGAGGTTTTTGTGGTAAAATCCCATTTGCCTTTGCAGATGGTGCGGCTGCCGCCCTGCCGGCAAAGGCGCACAGTCGGATGCTACTGTGGCTCAGTTGGTAGAGCAGCTGATTCGTAATCAGCAGGTCGCCGGTTCGAGTCCGGCCAGTAGCTCCACAAAAAAGGACATCTGCAAAGCAGATGTCCTTTTTTGTGGGTTCCGCCGCCCAGAGCTCGGCTCCACCCTTCGGGATTTCCATGCTCGGGGCAAGTGAATTGCCCCTGCGCCAAGGTTTTGCCTGCGGCAAAACGCTTGTACGGCGCAAAGGCTCCGCCGGCCAGAAGGCCGGTTGGGTGGTACTTCTGCAACGACCCCATCGGTCCAAAATATCGATTTTGACCGTCCCTTCCCTCATCGCCGGACAAGACCATCCTATAAAAAATATGTTTTTGCGCAAAACAGGCCGCCGATCGTTTGATCAGCAAAATTTTTCAGCATAAGTCGCACCGCCTTATCACAAACTACCCTTGCGCATAAGGAGGTTTGCATCATGTTTTTAGACAAGCTCGCACTGACGCTGGCCATCATCGGCGGCCTCAACTGGGGCGCCATCGGCCTGTTCAACTTCGACCTTGTGGCCTTCATCTGCGGCGGCTCCGGCACCCTGATCGCCCGGGTCATCTATGTGGTGGTGGCTGTGGCCGCCCTGTGGTGTCTGACGCTGCTGTTCCGTCCCAGCCATGAGGAGCGCCGCCAAAGCGCATGACCACTTCTCCCCGCCCTCCCCTCCCTGGGGAGGACGGGGAGCTTTCCTGTCCGCAGCGCCGGCTGCCCCGGGCCCGGGGCAGCCGCGGCACGATCTCCAGCCGTTCAGGGAAAAGTCCACGCTGCGTGGATTGTTTTTTCTCTCCTTCTGGGGTATGATGGACCCATCCTCACAAAAACAAGGCCCCGGGCCCTGTGGGAGCGTTCCCATGAGGTCCGCGGCCCTGCTTTTGCAGACCACGACTAGGATGCGAACAATGGACTGCGGAAAAAACGGCGCTCTCATCCGCCGGCTCCGGCTGGCCCGGGGCCTGACCCAGGCCAGCCTGGCCCAAGCCATCGGCGTCAGCCCCAAGGCCGTATCCAAATGGGAGACTGGCGGCGGGTCTCCGGACCTGTCCCTGCTGCCCCTCTTGGCTCAGACGCTGGGGGTGGAGGTGGGCTGCCTGCTGGCCGGGGAGGTGCCGGACAACGCCCCGGTCCCAGGCAACATGAAACATATCCGATTCTTTGTCTGCCCTGACTGCGGCAGCATCACCACATCCACCGGCAACGCCCAGGTGAGCTGCTGCGGCAGGCCCCTGGCCCCGCTGACCGCCCAAAAGGCGGACGAGGCCCACAAGCTCCGGGTGGAGGAAGTGGAGGACGAGTGGTACCTCACCACGGACCACCCCATGACCAAGGACTGCTACCTGTCCTTCACCGCCTTTGCCCTGGGGGACAGCGTCCACATCGTCAAGCACTATCCGGAATGGGACTTCCAGCTCCGCCTGCCCCGGCGGCGGCACGGCACCCTGTTCTGGTATTCCACCCGGGAGGGACTGTTCTACCAATATCTCTAGGCCTTGTTTCAAAATTGGAAATGTGACCAATGGCGAGGGATCTTTTCGCCAGGCAGAGCGATCTGACGCCGCAATACTTTGTGTATTGCAGGGAGGATCAGCGCCGCGTGGCGGAAAAAGGCCCGTCATGCGGGCACGTTGACATGCTTCAAACAAGGCCCAGATAAAGAGCATGACGGCCAGGCATTTTTCCTGGCCGTCATGCTCTTTCTCGCAGAATAACAGTTGAAAAGTCCCCTTAGGCGTTTTGACCCGCCCGCGCCATCCGCCGCCGGACCTGCCCCTCCCAGCCGCTGACAGTCTCTTCGAACAGGGCCAGGTCCACGAAGTCCGCCGGGCGGCACGCCCCGGCGCGGAACAGGGCCATGGCCTGTTGCTGGAAGGTCCGCATCTTTTCCGCCAGCTCCCGCTCCCCGGCCAGCTCCATCATGGCCAGGCCGTCCACCGCCAGCGGCCGGAAAAGGCCATCCGCGCTGTCCCGGATCTCCTGTCCGGTCCGCTCCCGGCCGCAGAAGTCCACCAGCGCCCGCCGGTATCGTTCCAGGCAGTCCAGCGATGCAGACAGGTCCGCCCGGCCCGCCGGCCGGGGGCTCCCGATCCGGCGCAGACGCCCCACCGCATTGCGTTCTTCCAGCGCCGCTATGAGTTCCTCATCGGTGAGGCAGAAGGTATCCAGCTCCCCGTCTCCCGGTCTGTGGGGGTTGAGGAAGTATAGCTGGCCCTCCTCCCGCCCGGTGCAGACCACGGCGTGCTTCCAGGTGGCTGTTCTGATCCCCACCATGCAGGGGGCATGGGCCTCCAAGTAGGCGGGCACGTCGCCCTTGTCCACCCGCTCTTCCTCGAAGGCAAAGCCCAGCGGTCCCAGGCAGCGGTCGAACCACCTCTGTCCCTGGAGCATTGCCCCGGCCAGGAAGGCCCCCTCTCCCTCGTCACAGGCGAACAGCCAGGGCAGGTCCATGTCCAGGGCCAGCTGACGGTCCTCCCGGTCCACGCCATACAGTTCCAGCAGGTCGGCCAGGCAGCAGTAGCTGCACGAGGAATTGAAGGTCATATACTTCACGGAAAAGCCTCCTTTCTCAGTCCAGAGCCAGGGAGGCGGCCAGCAGCTTTTTCGTGTACTCGTGCCGGGGGTGGTCGTACACCGTGTCCGCGTCCCCCTCCTCCACGATCTGTCCGCCGGTCATCACCGCCACCCGGTCGCACAGCTGGTAGACCACCGCCAGATCGTGGGAGATGAACAGGTAGGACAGCCCCAGCTCCTCCCGCAGGTCGGCCAGCAGCTGTAAGATCTGTGCCTGCAACGTCACGTCCAGGGCGGACACCGGCTCGTCCAGCACGATGAGCTTGCTGCCCTGGATGAGGGCGGCGGCGATGGACACCCGCTGCCGCTGCCCGCCGGACAGCTGAGCGGGCCTGCGGCCGTAGTGCTCCTCCCTCAGCCCCACCTGGCGGAGCATGGCCATCACCCGGTCCCGGCGCTCCCCCTTGTCCTTCACGCCGGAGGCCCGAAGGGCCTCCTCCAAAAACCACCCCACCGTCCGGGCGGGGTTCAGGGAGCCGTAGGGGTCCTGGAACACCATCTGGGGCCGCTGGCTGTTCACCTTCAGGACGCCCTCATGGTCGGTGACGATGCCCAGCACGCACTTTGCCAGGGTGGTCTTGCCCGAGCCGGACTCCCCCACCACCCCAAGGGCCTCCCCGGGGGCCAGGGTGAGGGAGACGTCCCTGAGCACCTGGCGGCGCTCCTTGCCCCTGCCGTACCAGCTGTTCAGATCACGGATCTCCAAAATGGGCTCAGCCATGTCCCCCGCCTCCCTTCAGCTTTTTCCGGGTGGGCCGGGCGGCGATGAGCTGCCGGGTATACTCCTCCCGGGGATGGTAGAACACCTGGTCCACCGGCCCCTCCTCCACGATGAGGCCGTGGCGCATCACCACCACCCGCTGGCACAGGGCCCGCACCACCCCCAGGTCGTGGGAGATGAAGAGGATGGCGGTGCCCTCCTGACCGTTGATCTCCTTCAGCGTGTCCAGGATCTGGGCCTGGATGGTCACGTCCAGGGCGGTGGTGGGCTCGTCGGCGATGAGGAGCCGGGGGTTGTTGATGAGGGCAATGGCGATCATCACCCGCTGGAGCATACCGCCCGAGAGGTGGTGGGGATACTCCTTCAGGATCTCCTCCGCCCGGGGGATCTTGACCTTGCGGAGCATTTCCAAAGCGGCCTCCCGCATGGCGGAGCGGCTGAGAGCGGTGTGAAAGCGGAGGGATTCCACGATCTGGTCCTCAATGGTAT
>JAHZFC010000071.1:0-2979 GCA_019421525.1 Clostridiales bacterium | reverse complement strand
GGGGCCGCAGCACCAGGGCCGCGGCGATCACCACCCGCTGGCGCATGCCGCCGGACAGCTGGTGGGGATAGCAGTCGCACAGCTTCTCCGGCTCCGGCAGGCCGGCCAGGGCCATGGCCTCCAGGGCTCTGGCCCGCCGCTCTCCCCTGGCCATGCCGGTGTGGACCCGCAGGGCGTCCTCCACCTGGCGGCCGATCTTCATGGCGGGGTCCAGGCTGGTCATGGGCTCCTGGAAGATGATGGACAGCTCCTTCCCCTGGTACCGGCGCAGCTCGGCCCGGCTCATGGCCAGCAGGTCCGCCCCGTCGAACAGGGCCTTGCCGGAGATGGCCACCTGAGAGCGCTGGATGAGCCCCATGAGGGCGTGGGCGGTCATGGACTTGCCGGAGCCCGACTCCCCCACGATGCCCACCACCTCTCCCTCTTCCATCTGGAGGCTGAAATCCTCCACCGCGGCAAAGGGGGCGCTGCGGTCATAGAACTCCACTTTCAAATGCTGGATATCCAACAGCATCACGTCTCACCCAGCCTTTCCCGGATGCCCTCGCCCACCATGCCCACGCCCAGGATCATCAGGATCATCACCAGGGCGGGGAACAGGATGAGCCAGGGTGCGGTGGTAAAATAGCTCTGGGCCTCGCTGATCATCCGGCCCAGGCTGGTGTCCGGCGGGGTGACGCCGATGCCCAGATAGCTCATGGACGCCTCGGCCAGCACCGCGTTGTTGAAGCCGATGGTCAGCCCGCTGAGCAGCACCGGCCAGGTATTGGGCAGGATGTGCAAAAAGATGATCCGCCCGTCGGACACCCCCATGAGCCGGGCGGCGCGGACGAAGTCCCGGTCCCGGTACTTGATGAACTCCCCCCGCACCAGCCGGGCAAAGCTGGGGATGAACAGGATGCCCAGGGCCAGGATGACGTTATACTTGCCCGAGCCGATGATCGCGATCACCACCAGCCCCAGCAGCACACTGGGGAAGGCGGCGATGGCGTCGCAAAAGCGCATGATCACCGCGTCCGCCGCGCCGCCGTAGTAGCCGCACAGCGCCCCGATGATGAGCCCCGCCACAAACCCGATGGCCAGCACCGCCAGGGCGATGGTCAGGGTGGCCCCCGCCCCCTCCAGGGTGCGGGAGAACACGTCCCGGCCCATGTGGTCGCAGCCGAACAGATGGCTGAGGGAGGGCCCGGCATACCGGTCCTGTCCGCTCATGGCGGTGGGGGAATAGGGGGTCCAGAAGGTGCCCACCACGCTGTACCCCACCGACAGCACCGTGAGGACCAGCCCCAGGGTGAGATACCAGTTTCTTTGTTTTCTCATGGCCCTCACCTCTGTCTCAGCCGGGGGTCCATCACCCGGTACAGCAGGTCGGCGGCGAAGTTGCACACCACCACCACCACGGCGATGAACGCCACGATGGCCTGCACCACCGGATAGTCCCGGTTGCTGATGGACGACACCAGCATCTGTCCCACGCCGCTCACGGCGAACACCTGCTCCACCACGATGGAGCCGGCCACGATGTCCGCGATGGTCATGGCCAGGAAGGTGATGGTGGGGATCATGGCGTTGCGCAGGGCAAAGCGCCAGAGCACCGCGCCCTTGGAGTTGCCCTTGGAGTAGGCGGTTCGGATGTAGTCCTCCCTCATCTCCCCCAGGATGGAGCCCCGGAGCATCTTCACCGTCATGGCCGCCTTGGGCAGGGCGATGGCCAGGGCCGGGAAGAACAGGTAGCCCAGATAGGCCCCCACCCCCTGCTCCGCCGCCGAGGAAAAGCTGCCCACGGTGAACCAGTGGAGGACCAGACTGAACACATAGGTCAGCACAAAGCCCAGCAGGAAGTTGGGGATGGACATGGTGATCTGGTCCAGCACGGTCACCACCCGGTCCACCACGCCCCCCTCATACCGGGCGCACAGGATGCCCAGGGGCAGGGAGATGACCACGATGAGCACGAAGGCCATCCCCGCCAGAGTGGCGGTGACCGCCACGCGGCTGCCCAGCAGCTCGGCCACCGGCATGGCGTAGTTGTAGGACTCCCCCAGGTCCCCGGTGAGCAGGCCGCCCACCCAGTCAAGGTACCGCTGCCACAAAGGCAGGTCCAGCCCCAGCCGGTCCCGCAGAGCGGCGATCTGCTCATCGGTGGCGTCCACCCCCAGGATGGAGGTGGTGGGGTCGCCGGGCAGGATGGAAAAGGCCACGAAGGCCAGGATGGTCACCAGCAGCAGGGTGACCACCAGCAGGCCCAGCCGCTTCAATACCGTTTTGATCAAGGGCATACATCCCCTTCATTCGTGAGTAAGGGCCGGGGCCCTTTCGATCTCTGCCAGGTCCCGCCTGGCGGCGAGTTTCTTTTTGTGCGCACAAAAAGTAGGCAAAGTCCAAGGGCTTCGCCCTTGGGAACGTGTTTTTTTCCGACCCCATTTCTTTGGGCCGCGCAAGGGCCAGAGGCCCTTGCATCCTAACGAGGCCGTCCCTGGCCTCCGGCGGGTGACTTTTTGAATGCGCAAAAAGTCACCAAAAACGCCCTTAGGGGGTACGGTCCCGGATGAAGCTCCGGCCAGAGGGCGGCCGGGCTCCATAGGGCCCGCACCCCCTAAGGACCCCCTGTTTTTGCGGGAGAGCAAGATAGGGTGGTGCAGTGTTCTCTTTCCGGCGCTGAGGTAAGCCGACACTCCCTACGCCTGGTTTCCGCTCGCCGCTCCATTGGCAGTTGAAGTAACACGCCGGGCCCACGGGACACGCCTGCTACCAGCAAGTGCCACACTAGGCGCTCTGTCGTGGGCCGCAGGCGGTGCTGCTCTGGCACGCATCAGCGGCAGCGGCGCAGGGGGTGCCAGACTGTCCTAATTGCCCCAACGCCGGATGGGATTTGGAGCAGTTCTTATCCTGCTCTCCCGTAAAATCGGAGGGGCCGGGGGAACGGACGCTAAGGACCTAGGCCACTCGGCTGGGGGCCCCACAAAGGCCAAGCGGCCT
>JAHZFC010000070.1:10073-11110 GCA_019421525.1 Clostridiales bacterium | reverse complement strand
CCCACCATGCGGCAGGGCGAACGAAGCCTTGTCAATCCGCCCCGCCCGGGTCGCTCACAGGCCCGTTTGCCCGGACCCGTCTTACCAGAGGCCCATCTTCTTGGTGGCGAAACCGTCGCCGTAGGGCAGCAGACCGTCCAGGAAGGTCTCGGGATCGCCGAAGTCCGCGCCGATACCGCCCAGGCCGCCCAGGTCATAGTTATACTCTGAGCCGCTTTCGGTGTTATATCAGGTGTTCAGGTTCTCGGTGGAGTCGTTGCACTCCCGCAGCGCGATCTCCACCAGGCCGCCCAGCGCCTCCTCGATACTGGTCTTGAGCACATAAGCCTGATTGGCGGCGATCTCATTGTAGGCAGAATAGGGGTAGTCGATGACGATGGGGTCATCCTCCGTCACCTCATAGCCCAGAGTGGCGAGCTCCTCGATGGCGATGGCCAGCTCCTCCGCGGCCGCCTCGGGATCGTACCAGCCGTCGAAACCGTCGCTAGACACGCTCTCCTCGTCCCAGACCTTGATGGGATAGCCGTCGGCATCCAGCTGGGCCTGGATGATCTCAGCGTAGTAGGTCCCCGCCGGGAAGGTGACGCTCTCCCCGCCGATCTCCACTGTTGCCTCCTCCTCCAGGGAGACGAAGGTGCCCGGCGTATAGGTGTTTCGGATGCATACATACTTGAGGTCTTCGCCCAGGCTCTGGGAGATGTAGGTGGCCCGGTCGACGGAATAGGCCAGAGCCAGACGGAAGTGCTGGTTCTGGAAGGCGGCCACGCTCACCTCCTTCTGCTCGTCAGTCTTGGTGGAGGCCACGGCGCCGTCGGCCACGTTGGCGTAAGTCTGCCGGTACAGGTTGCACCAAAGCATGAAGATGTTCATGGCGTTGTCGGCCACGGTCACATAGGTGTCGAAGTTGCCGTCCTCCTTGGCCATCTCCAGCTGGGCGGTGTCCAGCACCAGGGTGGATCCCACGCCATTGAGGAAGTCGTTGTACTCGCGTGTCACATCGCTGCCGTCATCATAGATGAGCTCCACAGTCTGGATGA
>JAHZFC010000070.1:4939-10063 GCA_019421525.1 Clostridiales bacterium | reverse complement strand
CGTTGGTGCACAGATAGGGGCCGCAGTAGGCGATATGGTCCTGATCGATGCCGTAGACATAGGAACTGGAGACGGAGGCCTCGTCATAGGCAGCCAGCCCGAATATGCCGCCCTGGGACTCGTAATAGGTCCGGCTCATGGGAAGGAACGCGGTATCGGTCAGCATCGTCATGAAGTAGGGGCACTCCTCCGTCAGGGTGTATTGAAGCGTGTAGTTGTCCAGGGCCTTGATGCCCACGGTGGAGAAGTCGGTGGTCTCGCCGCTGAGATACTCAGCCATCCCCTCGATCAGGCCGTTGAGGTTCTCGATGCTGTTGGCGCCGGTGTCAGCCAGATGCTGGGCGGCGGCCACCCAGTCGTCAGCCACCAGGTCGGCCACCTTACGGCCCTGGGAGTCGGTCCATATCACTCCCTCGCGGAGATAGAAGGTGTAGGTCAGACCGTCCTCAGAGACCTCATAGCTGGTGGCCAGGTGGGGCTCCAGCTGGCCCTCGCTGTTGTACTTATAGAGGTAATCGATGAAGGAGTCCACATCGTGGATATCACCGGAGGACAGAAAGTCCCAGGTGGTGCCCACGCGGTCAAAGGTGTCGGTGTATGTATCGGTGAAGGTGTAGCCCTGCTCCTCCAGATAAGCCTTGGCGCTCTCTGTATAAGTGCCGGTGCCCGTCAGCTCGTTCCACAGGTCGCGCAGGTATTCATAGTCCTCCTTGAGGATGATCTCATTGGTCACTACCATCTGGTCATAGTTCACCATGTCGCCCATCCAGGATGCGTAGCCGCCTGTGCGGTAGGCCAGCCTGGACATCTTATAAGAGCCGCCGGCGGTATAGATCGGGATGCCCACGCCGCTCTCCAGGAACTTCGCCTCGGCCATCGCTTCGGGATCAATGTTGACACCGACGTCTTGGCGCCTTTGCCAAACAGGGCACATACCCCCGCCAGGTATGATCATTATAAGATATACCGTCCAAATTTGCAAGAGTTTTGAAATGAAACTGCATTTTTTCTTTTGGGTCTCCATGATTGCTCAAAATTCATTCACAATAATCATTCAATATCCATAAAAATGTTCTTTACAAAAACCGGGCAGCCCGCTATTTTGCAGGCTAAAGAGAGCTTTGCTGCATATGGCGTGATGGGGCAGCATCCTTGGGGGCCTGGCTGACCGCGTCAAAACAAAGAAAAGGCGTGCGGCCCCCAGGCCGCACGCCTTCAGGTCGCCGAAACGGGCATGGCCCGTTTCGGCGCGCTCCATTTTCTCAGCGGCCGACATCCTTACTGTATGCCGGTCACTTCAAAGCCCTTACTCTCCACAGCGCTCTTCAGGACCTCGTCCGACAGATCCCTGGACAGGGTCACCACCGCGTTCTTGTCGTCCAGGCTGACCTCGGCGCAGTCTACGCCCTCCAGTCCCTCCAGGACGGTCTTGACCTTCCTGACGCAGCCGCCGCACCCCATACCTTCGATCCCAATGGTTTTCTTCATGGTCATGTTCCTCCTTCGATCTATCTCCACGGCACACAGCGCCGCAGGATCCTTCCTGTGGTCACGCGATCTTGGTGACCTTGTATTCCTCGTCAGACTCCACCGCCTGTTTGAGGGCCTCGTCGCTCACCGAGCCGGTGAGGGTGACCACCGCGGTCCCCTTCTCGTGGCTGACCTGGGCCTCGCTCACCCCGTCCAGCGCCTCCAGCAGGCCCTTCACCGTCCGTTCGCAGTGGCCGCACATCATCCCCTCGATATAGACCGTCCGGGTCTCGCCGCAGGAGGCGGGGCAAGCCGCCTGGGCAGGCGCGGGGGCGGCGGGGGTCTCTGCCCGCTCCGCCCCGTCTGCCTTGCGGGCCTTGTGACGGATGGGCTTGTCATGCTTGGTGCTGTTGACCTTGAACAGGTTCAGCCGCAGGGCATTGGACACTACGCACACGCTGGACAGGCTCATGGCGGCGGCGCCGAACATGGGGCTGAGGGTCAGCCCCAGGGGGATGAAAACGCCGGCGGCCAGAGGGATGCCGATGCTGTTGTAGCAGAAGGCCCAGAACAGGTTCTGGTGGATGTTGCGCAGGGTGGCCCGGCTCAGCCGGATGGCCGCAGGCACATCGGACAGGCGGCTCTTCATCAGCACGACGTCGGCCGCGTCGATGGCAACATCGGTGCCTGCGCCGATGGCGATGCCCATATCGGCCCGGGTGAGGGCCGGGGCGTCGTTGATGCCGTCGCCCACCATGGCTACCCTGCCCTTCTTTTTCAGTTCGCGGATGACGCTCTCCTTGCCGTCGGGCAGCACCCCGGCGATGACCTCATCCACCCCGGCCTGGCGGCCGATGGCCCTGGCGGTCTTTTCGTTGTCGCCTGTGAGCATGACGACATGGATGCCCATGCTGCGCAGCTCGCTGACCGCCCGGGGACTGTCCTCTTTGATGACGTCAGCCACGGCGATCACGCCGGCCAGCTTGCCGTCCAGGGCAAAGAACAAAGGCGTCTTGCCGTCCTCAGCCAGGGCTTCGGCCTGACGGCTGATGTCCTCGGGAACAGCCACATGCTGACTGATGAACTTCATGCTGCCCCCGATGAGGCTGCGGCCGTCCAGCCTGCCGGACAGACCGTTGCCGGGCAGCGCCTGGAAGTCCTCCACCTCCTGGTCATCCCGGACCTTCTCCTCCTGGCCCTTCGCCAGGATGGCCTTGGCCAGGGGGTGTTCGCTCTTTTTCTCGAGGGCATAGGCCAGGGACAAGAGCTCTTCTCCGTCCACCCCTTCGGCGGGGATCGTATCCGTCACCCTGGGCTCGCCGCTGGTGATGGTGCCGGTCTTATCCAGGGCGACGATCTCCACCTTGCCGGTCTCCTCCAGTGACACGGCTGTCTTGAACATGATACCATGCTTGGCGCCCATGCCGTTGCCCACCATGATGGCCACAGGGGTGGCCAGGCCCAGGGAGCAGGGGCAGCTGATGACCAGCACGGAGATGGCCCGGGCCAGGGCGTAGCCCACGTTCTGTCCCAGGGCCAGCCAGACGATCAGAGTCACGATGGCGATCGAGATGACAGTGGGTACGAAGATGCCGGACACCCGGTCGGCCACCTTGGCGATGGGGGCCTTAGTGGCCGCCGCGTCGCTGACCATCTGGATGATCTGGGACAGGGTGGTGTCCTGGCCCACACGGGTGGCCTCGCAGCGGATATAGCCGGACTGGTTGATCGTGGCTGCGGAGACTTGGTCGCCGGGCGCCTTGTCCACCGGGATGCTCTCCCCGGTGAGGGCAGACTCATTGACGGCGCTGTGCCCCTCGATGACGACGCCGTCCACGGGGACGTTCTCGCCGGGGCGGACCACGAAGATGTCCCCCTTGCGCACCTGCTCGATGCCCACCTCCACCTCCTGGCCATCACGGACGACCGTGGCCGTCTTGGGGGCCAGCTTCATCAGGCCCTTCAGCGCATCAGTGGTGCGGCCCTTGGAATAGGCCTCCAGCGTCTTTCCGATGGTGATGAGGGTCAGGATGGTCGCCGCGGACTCGAAATACATCTCGTCCATATAGGTCATGGCCAGCGTCCTGTCCCCCTGCACCACGGAGTCGCACATCAGGAACAGCATCACCGTACTGTACCCGAACGCAGCGGTGGCCCCCATGGCCACCAGGGTATCCATGTTGGGGGCCCGGTTGATCAGCCCCTTGAAGCCGCTGATGAAGAATTTTTGGTTGATGACCATCACCACGATGGTGATCAGCATCTCCAGGATCATCAGCGCCAGATGGTCATTGGCAAAGAAGGACGGCAGCGGCCAATCCCACAGCATCCAGCACATGACGTACATGAGCGGGAGCCAGAAGATGATGGACAAGATCAGCCGGCGCTTGAGCTTGGGCGTCTCGGTGTCGGCCAAGGCATCGTCGCCGACGGGCGCCGGGGCCCCCTCCTGGACGCCCCCCTTGACCGATGCGCCGTAGCCTGCATCGGTCACGGCCTTGATGATAGCAGACGCGTCGGCGCTGCCCTCTACCCCCATGGAGTTGGTCAGCAGGCTGACCGAGACGGAGTCTACCCCAGGGACCTTGCTCACTGCCTTTTCCACCCGGGCGCTGCACGCCGCGCAGCTCATACCAGTGACATTAAATTGCTGCATTTCCTTATCACTCTCCCCACGATCGGTATTTGGGGTCCGCTGTCTGAACAGTGAAATGATATGACAGTTCCCCGCACTTTCAGTTTTCACCAAAGATTATATACCCTAATGGGGTATTTTGCAACAGCCATTTTCACAAAACCAGCTCCACATCTGACGAAGTTTCTTGTGCGGACCGCCCGAGGCCCAATGTCAGGGCAAGAAGCAGCGCGGCAGGCGTGCTCTGTGAGAGGAGCGCCTGCCGCGTTGTTTCTTCCAGGCAGCGGTCTGTCCGGATCGCTCTGGATCCATCGTGGCACTGCAGAGCCGGGTCGGTCAGCTCTCGTTGAGGAAATGCCCCCTTACGATGGTAGCCAGCAGTTCCGCTGTGCCAGACACACCGAAGAGACTGCTGTCCAGCATCACATGTGTGTACTCCGGATCGGAGGGCAAGTGCCTGGCGTACTTCATCCAGTAACGGTCCCGGGCCTTGTCCACTTTGTCGATCATCCGCTTGGCCTCTGCGGGCGACATGCCCAGAGAATTGACGCAGTTCAGATAGCGCTGGGACTTGGGGGCATAGATGAATACATTGAGGCAGTTGTGATTCTGCAGGATATGGTCGGCGCACCTGCCGACGAAGATGGCAGACCCCTTGGCCGCCAGGCTCTGGATGATCTGGGCCTGGACGTCGAACATCTTCTCCTGGCTCTCTTTGCTGCCGCTGCCCAGGGGGAAGGCCATTCGTCCGAATTTGGAGCTGATGCTCTCATCCTGGTCGCTGGCCTGGGACAGGGGGATGTTCATTTGTCTGGCAGTCTCCTCCACGATGTCCCGGTCATAGTACTCGATCTGGAGGATCTCCGCCAGCTTGATGGCGATGGGCCGGCCCAAGCTGCCGAACTGTCGGTTGATGTTGATATAGCATGGTTCCATGCGGGGCACTCTCCTTTTTCCTGATGGTTTGGCCGGGTGTCACGGCCGGACTGGGAGCTCTGCCAGCACCTCCTTCATGGCAG
>JAHZFC010000070.1:0-4929 GCA_019421525.1 Clostridiales bacterium | reverse complement strand
GAAGGTGCTGGGCGCGCCGATGAGGATCTTGCGCTCTGCCAGCTTCTGGGCTACCGCTTTGGCATCCCGGTGGGTGTCAAAATAGATGAAGTTGGCGGCAGGCTCCACCACGAAGCACCCCAGGTCCTTCAGCCTTTGGCTCAGGAATGCGCGATTCTTGATATTGCGGGCCCTGATCTCCCGGACATAGTCCTGATCGTCCAGGGCGATCTCAGCGGCGAGGGTGGCGATGCGGCTGACGTTCCAGGCCTGGCATGCTTTCATCATCTCATCGATGATCAAAGGGTCGGCCGCGGCGTAGCCGATGCGGAGCCCAGCCAGGCCGTAGACCTTGGAAAAGGTACGCAGCACGATCATCGGCTTGTCGTAGCCCTTTCGGATCATATCGATGAGGCTGTAGTGTCCCGGCTCGTCCACATATTCGCAGTACGCCTCGTCCACCACAGCCAGGACATGGGAGGGCAGCTTGCGCACGAAAGCCTCCACCTCGGCCGAGGGGACATAGGTGCCGGTGGGATTGTTGGGGTTGACCACGATCACCATCTTGGTCTTGTCTGTGACAGCGGCGAGCATCCCGTCCAAGTCGAATTTATAGTCTTTGGTCAGCGGGACCTCCACCCGGACGCCGCCGTTGTCACTGACCATATCGGGGAAGGCCTCATAGGAGGGGGCGCAGTATACGATCTCATCTCCGTAGTTGATGAACACCTCTCCCAGCATGTCGATCACCGCGCTGGAGCCCGAGCCGATCAGGATGTGGTCAGGGGTAAGACCATAGCGGGCGGCCAGCTTTTTTCGGATGTCCACGGCGTAAAAATCCTGGTACATATAATTGTCCGCCACGTCCTCCATCAATACCTGTTTGACCCGGTCCGACATACCATAAGCGTTCTCATTGAGATTCATCCGGGTGACGCCGCGGGGTGTCGATGTTTTTTGCCGGGCGCCGCGCTTGCTGGCGGGCTTTTCCTGGATGCTCCTGCGCAATAATTCCTTGACTTCCACTGGGATCTCCTCTTTTCTCAGGTTTTCATCCGCTCCTGCGAGCAGAGCTTAGTTGATCTTGGAGCACGGCCCGCCCTCCAGATAGGATGCGAAATTGCCGATCGCCATATCGATGGCCCGCAGGCGGGACTCCCGTGTCAGCCAGGCGATGTGTCCGGTGATGACTGCGTTGGGGGCGGACAGCAGGGGGGAGCCATGGCGGGGCGGTTCCTCCGTCAGCACATCCAGCCCCGCGGCCCGGACCTTGCCCCGAGCCAGGGCGCCGGCCAGGGCCTGCTCATCGATCAGCGCGCCCCGGGCGGTGTTGATGAGGATGACGCCGTCTTTCATCCGGCTGATGGCCTGCTCATCGATGATACGCTCGGTGGCGGAGGTGTGGGGGAGGTGCAGGGAGAGGACATCGCTTTGCGCCAACAGCTGCTCCAGGGTGTCCACCTGCTGGACAAACCCATACTTTTCCCCCTGCTTCTTATGGGCGCTGTACGCCGCAACGTGCATCCCAAAACCATAGGCCATCCGGGCCATGGCGTATCCGATCTCCCCCAGGCCGACGATCCCCATGGTCTTGCCGAACAGCCCGATCTGAGGGGTGACCGCCAGGCAGAACTGGCTGCCGCTGCCGCGCCTGCTCCAGTCGATGGTACGGATCCGCCCGTCATGGAGGCTGATGTGGTGACATACCTCCAGCAGAAGGGCAAAGGCGTATTCGGCGATGGTCTGTCCGCCGTAGATGGTGTTGGAGATGGTCAGCCCGTGCCGCCGGGTGAGGTCCACATCGATGGGCTCCCAGCCGTGGCCCAGGGTGGCCATATAATGCAGCTGGGGGTGTTCGGCCAGAAAGGCGGCGTTGATGAGGTCCGGCCCGATCCAGACGCCGAACAGGGCGTCGGCGCCGGCTGCCAGCCGGCTCAGCTCACCCACGGATGGGTAGCGCTCCGGAGCAAAGATCGCCACCTGATCGACCCCGGGCAGCCCCTCCAGCCCGCGCCATCGCCGGGTCAGCTCCTCAGCCGTGATGTCCGGCTGGGCGATGCTTTCTTGTATCACGACTGCTCTCATCCGCGCAGCACGCTCCCTTCCTCATGGATATCCTGGCTGTCACGCTCCAGCCGGCGCAGCTCCTGGCTGTGCCGGAGGAACATCCAGACCGCTATCACATTGAGCAGCAGCTGGGTCACCACGGCGGTCAGCCAGATCCCGTCCAGACCAAACAGCCGGGGCAGGATCAACAGCGCCAGAGGGGTCATGACCAGCGGGTCGAAGTAGATCATGAACAGCGAATATGGAAGTTTGCCCACAGCATAGAAGAAGGAGTTGGTCACCCGGACCAGGCCGGTGAAGATCAGCTGGGCCGAGGTGAGCAGCACCGCGTGGAGCCCCAGCGTGGCAGCCTGTCCTGTATAGCCATAAAGGCCGGGATAGAACTGGGCAGTGGCCAGGGTGAACAGAAAGAGCAGCGCACTCACCGAAACAGCGGTGAGGATGGCTTTGCTGCGGATGCGGCGCAGCCCGTCGAGATCCCGGGCTCCGTTGGCATAGCTGGCCAGGGGCTGGATGCCGTCGGCCACCCCGATGAGCAAGATCCGGTAAGACCCCACAGTGGAGGTGATAAGGGCGTAGGCGTTCACCGCCAGATCGCTGCCCGAGTTCATGCAGGCCACATTATGGTATAAGATGAGCAGCGACGGGGTCAGAGAGATCCCAAAGGGAGAGACCGCGTTGAGAAAGATCCGGGGCCAATAGCTGCCTTGCGGCCTGAGCTGGTCCAGCCGGAGGGGGCCATCCCGCTTGCCCACCAGGACGAACAGGCAGGAGACCACTGTGAACAGCTGGGCGCACAGGGAGGCGGCCGCCGCCCCCTCGATCCCCCAGCGGAACACGGCCATGAACGCGAAGTCCAGCCCCAGGTTGACGAACAGGCCGCCCACCATGATGGCCATGGCGGTGACAGCCCTGTTGTCGTTGCGCAGCAGGGGGTCAGTCCGCAGGAGAGGACCTGCACCGTGCCGCCGGCCAGCATGATCCGGCCATAGGCGATGGCATAGCCCAGCAGCTCATCCCGGGCGCCCATCAGCCGCAGCAGAGGCTCCAGCAGGGCCAGGGAGACCGCCGTACACAGCAGCCCCGCAGCCGCCAGGGCAAGGATGACATTGCCGCGGACCCGGTTGGACTCCTCCCGGTGTCCCGCCCCCTGCTGGGTGGACATGATGACCGCCCCGCCGCAGCCGATCCCGGTCCCGATGGCGGTGATGACGGCGATGATCGGCCAGGCCACATTGATGGCGGACAGGGCTGTATCGTTGATCAGATTGCTGACGAACAGGCCGTCCACGATGGAGTAGGCGCTTTGCAGGAACATGGTGACCATGGAGGAGAGGACATATTTCCCAAAATTCTGATCGGCTGGTTTGATAGGAACCATTCCCTTCTGCCTGGTTGCCGGGATACCCGGCTGGAGCGGGACACAGGCGTCCTGCCTTCCGTGTCCCGCTGCCAGATCCAGATGTGGTGCGTGCCCCTCAGGAGAGGGCGGAGGCGGGCTGGGCGGCCACGGCCTGCTCCATCATCGCGTCCCGGTCCTCCTGGCTCAGCTCGGCCAGGACCGTGTTGATCTTTTCCACCAGGTCGCTGCCCATCTGGCAGGCGATGCCCAGGTCGGTCTCCTCGGAGCTGACCTCAAAGCCTGTTCCGTCGGAGAAGTCCAGGATCACCAGGTTGTCATTGGTGATCTGCAGGGACATGGCGGAGGGATAGTCGCAGGTGAAGCCGTCGATCGTGCCCGCGTTGACGGCGGAGACCATGGCGGCAAAGGTATCCAGGGCCGTGCTCTTGGTGGCGAAGTCGGTGACCTGGTCCAGCACATCGTACCACACGGTGTTCAGCGCGGAGGTCAGGACCGCCCCCTCCAGGTCGGTCAGGTCGGAGGCGTAGGGGCTGTCCTGGTCCACCACCAACACGATGTCGGCGTTGTAATAGGGATCGGTAAAGTCCACCAACTGGGCCCGTTCACTGGTGATGCTCATGCCGGCGATGGCGCAGTCCACCCGGTCGGAGGTGATGGACAAGATCAGGCCGTCCCAGTCGATCTGGGTGATCTCCAGCTCCATGTCCAGCGCGTCAGCGATATACTGGGCGATGAGCACATCGTAGCCGTTCATGTAGGAGCCGTTCGTCGTGAGCACTGCGCCGTTGGAGTCATCCTCCTGGATCCAGTCAAAGGGGGCGTAGTCGGCGGACATGGCCACCCGCAGCACCTCCCGGTCTCCGTCTTCGCTCCCGGAGCTTCCGGAGGAGCTGCAGGCGGGCAGAGCCAGGATCATTGCGGCGGCCAGCAACAGGGTCAGTCTCGTTTTCATAAGGATCCCTCCTCAAATCATTCCAAGCCATCATCGGCATATGGACACAGCAGGCCGGTCCGGCCTCTCAGCCAGAGATGAACCGGGACAGGAACAGACGGGTGCGCTCCTGGGTGGGGGCGTTGAACACCTGCTCCGGGGGGCCTTCCTCCACGATGTATCCCTTATCCATGAAGATGGTCCGGGTGGATACATCCCTGGCAAACGCCATCTCGTGTGTGACCACGATCATGGTCAGGCCCTCTGCGGCAGGGGCTCGCATGACCTGGAGCACCTCTCCCACCATCTCCGGGTCCAGGGCGGAGGTGGGCTCGTCGAAGAGGATGACCTCCGGCTCCATGGCCAGGGCCCGGGCGATGGCCACCCGCTGCTTCATGCCGCCGGAGAGCTGATGGGGCTTTGCTTTCATATAAGGCGCCATGCCCACCTTGGTCAGGTACTTCATACACACGCTGTTGGCGTGCTCTTTGTTCATGCGCTTGACCAGACGGACCCCGGACATACAGTTTTCCAGCACGGTCATATTGTTGAACAGGTTGAAGTGCTGGAACACCATGCCTACCCTTGC
>JAHZFC010000069.1:71-6498 GCA_019421525.1 Clostridiales bacterium | reverse complement strand
AAGAAACGGTTTTTGAAATCCAAAGAAAAGCGCTTTCTGGCCCTTCGGTGCGTCCTTCTATGGACCGGCGCTGAGGTAACTGGGATACTCCCTACCCCCTGCGTCGCTGGCGCTGATGCCGACAGAGGTAGGCACCCCTAGCGGCCCACGGTAGAGCGCCTGGCATAGAGACCTGCTGGGAGCAGGCGTGTCCCGTAGACCCGGCGCAGACTACTACAGCTGCCAGGAGAGCGGCAGCGGGAAATAGTGGCTTCGAGTGTCGGCTTACCCCAACGCCGGAAATAGGACATTGCATCACCCTATCCTGGCCCCCATAAATCAACGGGGGACCGGGGGTGCAGGCGCTTAGAACGAAAGCGCGTCCTTGGCGCTTGAAGTTCTTCCGCGCCCAACCCCCGACGATTCTTTGGTGACTTTCTAATCGCTTAGAAAGTCACCCGCCGGAGGCCTTGGCAGGGCCTCGATGTTCGCAAGAGCCCTGCCCTTGCTGGCGCTGTCAAAAGAAATGGGGTCGGGAAAAATAGGATCCCAAAGGCGAAGCCTTTGGAGGACCGGTCAAGGACGCGGTCCTTGAAATGAGGCAGGGGCAGCGGGCCCTGCAAAGGAGGAAGTAGAGTTGGATCGATATAAAGTGGCCTTCATCTCCCTGGGCTGCGCCAAGAACCTGGTGAACGCCGAGCAGATGATGGCCCTGTGCCGGGACGCCGGCTTTACCGTCACAGGGGACCCGGATGGGGCGGATGTGGCGGTGCTCAACACCTGCGGCTTTATCGAGTCGGCCAAGAGCGAGGCCATCGACCACATCCTGGAGCTGGGGGAGCTGAAAAAGCAGGGACGACTGAAGAAGCTGCTGGTCACCGGCTGCCTCAGCCAGCGGTATCCCGACGGCATCCGGGAGGAGCTGCCCGAGGTGGACGGCATGCTGGGCACCGGCAGCTACACTGACGTGGTGGCCGCAGTCCGTGAGCTCATGGCAGGGGAGCGGGCGGAGCACTTCGGGGCCATCGACCGGACCTATGAGGACGGGGAGCGGATGGTGACCACCCCGCCCTACACCGCCTATCTGAAGATCGCCGAGGGGTGCAGCAACGGCTGTGCCTTCTGTGTCATCCCCCGGCTCCGGGGCAGGTACCGCAGCCGCTCCATGGACGCCCTGCTCTCCGAGGCCCAGGGGCTGGCCAGGCGGGGAGTGAAGGAGCTCATCGTCATCGCCCAGGACATCACCCGGTACGGCTGGGACCGGAAGGACGGCACCAGCCTGGCCGGGCTGCTCCGCGAGCTGTGCAAGCTGCCCTTCCACTGGATCCGGCTGCACTACCTGTACCCCGAGGCGGTCACCGACGAGCTCATCGATGTCATCGCCCATGAGAAGAAGATCGTCCACTATCTGGACATCCCGATCCAGCACGCCAACGACGGCATCCTCAAGGCCATGCGCCGCCGGAACACCAAGGCGGAGCTGGTGGAGCTGTTCGGCAAGCTCCGCTCCGCCATGCCCGACGTGGTGATCCGCACCTCCCTGATCTGCGGCCTGCCCGGGGAAGGGGAGGCGGAGTTCGAGGAGCTGTGCGAGTTTTTGAGAGAGCAGAAGCTCCAGCGGGTGGGGGTGTTCCAGTTCTCCCCGGAGGAGGGCACCCTGGCCGCCGCCATGGACGACCAGGTGGATCCGGAGGTGGCCCAGCGCCGGGTGGAGCTGGTGGTGGACCTCCAGTCCCGGATCATGGACGAGTACAACGAGCAGCGGCTGGGCACCTGCATGGAGGTGCTGTGCGAGGGCTTTGACCAGAACGAGGGCTGCTATGTGGGCCGGACCTGCGCCGACTCGGTGGACATCGACGGCCGGGTGCTGTTCACCGCCGCAGGGCTCATCCCCGCCGGGGAGTTCGTCTGGGTGCGCATCACCGGCGTGTCCGACGGCGACCTGACCGGCGAGATCGAGGACTGACGATGACGGACCGGGAGCAAAAGACGCTGTCCTTTTTGAAGGAGCGGCTGGGCGGGTGCCGATATTTCAGGGAGCACCCCGCGGACGGGGCCTACCGGCTGGAGCACTCGATCCGGGTGGCCCGGATCGGGGCGCAGATCGCCCGGGCCGAGGGGATGGATGAGGAGCACATGGCCATCGCCTGCCTGCTCCACGACGTGGCCTACGGGATGGACTTCCCGGCGGACTATAACTGGAACGACCACGGCCGGGATGGCGCCCGCATCGCCCGGCCCTTCCTGGCCACGCTGGGGCTGGACGGCCAGGCGGTGGAGGACATCTGCTACGCCATCGCCATCCATGTGGACGACAAGGCGGACTTTGCCGGCCGTCTCACCCCATTCACCCAGACGGTGGGGGATGCGGACAACATCGACCGCTTCGACGTGTTCCGCATCTATGACACCCTGCGCTTCAGACAGTTTTATGACCTGCCGCTGACAGAGCGGCTGGACTGGCTGGGCGGACTGCTGCCCCGGCTGGAGGAGCTGGAGCGGATGGAGCTGGCCACCCCCGCGGCCACCGCCCTGTGGCGGGAGAAGGCGGCCTTTCAGAAAACGTTCTTTGAGCGGCTGCTGGCACAGATGAAGGCCGGCTGTCTGCCGGAAGGAATGGAGGAACTGTAAATGAACACAGCCAACAAGCTGACCATGCTGCGGGTGGCCCTCATCCCGGTGTACCTGATCGTGCTGTACTGGGGCTTTCCCGGCGCGACATATGTGGCCCTGGCCATCTTTATCATCGCCAGCCTCACCGACTTTGTGGACGGCTACATCGCCCGCCATTATGACCAGACCACTGATTTCGGCAAGTTCATGGACCCCCTGGCGGACAAGGTGCTGGTGCTGGCCTCCATGCTGTGGTTCTGCCAGGTGGGGCGCCTGCCCGCCTGGGCCCTGGTCATCGTGGTGGCCAGGGAGTTTGCCGTGTCCGGCCTGCGGCTTGTGGCGGTGGACAACGGCCGGGTGATCGCCGCGGCCTGGTCGGGGAAGGTCAAGACCTTTTCCACCATGGTGTGCCTGTGCATCATGCACCTGCCCGTCCCCCCGGCGGTGGACTGGATCTGCGTGGCGGTGATCGCGGTGACCACCCTGTACTCCGGGGTGGAGTATTTCGTGAAAAACAAGGACGTGCTCAACTGGAACAAGTGAGGCACGAAAAAAGGCTCCCCAAGAGGGGAGCCTTCAGCTTGTCGAAAAAGCCTCGCAGAGTTCGCGCCCGTAGGCGCGAAAAAATGAAATCTGTTTTCGGCCGCGGCGTGTACGTGGGCGAAAACACTTCTCGGCCCGCAAACGTGCGAACTGTCCGCATTTAGCGGACGGTGAGTGCGCTGCCGCGGGCCGTTTTCGCCGGGGATGGGGCTTTGTCCCCGGCGAAAGACTGTCGAAAATACTTTTTCGACAGTCTCAAGGCTCCCCAAGAGGGGAGCCTTTTTTCATGCGCTCAGAGGCGGACCAGCTCGTACTGGCGGGTGCCCAGGCCGATCTTCTCCGCGTGGGCCAGGCAGCTGCGCCACTCCGACTCCGGGCTGGAGTTGGTGAAGTGGTCGTGGTGGTCCTGGAAGCCGGGCCTGGCCAGGTTGTCCGACAGCTGGCTGTGGGGCATGGGCTGGGCGGCCAGACAGGCGTCCACACAGGCCTGGTCCAGAGCCAGTGGGTCAAAGGAGGCGAACATGCCGATGTCCGGCAGGATGGGGGCGTCATTCTCGCAGTGGCAGTCACAGTTGGGTGACACGTCCACCACCAGGGAGATATGGAAGCTGGGCCGGCCGTCCACCACCGCTTTGGTGTACTCGGCCATGCGGCAGTTGAGCACCTCGTTGGCGTTGTCATCGTCAAAGGAGATGGCGTCGAAGTTGCAGGCGCCCAGACACCGGCCGCAGCCCACGCAGTGGTCGTGATCCACGTGCATTTTCCGGGTGCCCTCGTCAAAGACCAGACCGCCGTTGGCGCACTCCCGCTGGCAGCGGCGGCAGCCCCGGCACAGCTCAGGGTCGATGCTGGGCTTGCCGCTGCTGTGCTGCTCGGTCTTGCCCGCCCGGGAGCCGCAGCCCATGCCGATGTTCTTGATGGCGCCGCCAAAGCCGGTCATCTCATGGCCCTTGAAATGGGTCAGGCTGATGAACACATCCGCGTCCATGATGGCCCGGCCGATCTTGGCCTCCTTGACGTACTCGCCCCCTGCCACGGGGACGGCGATGTCGTCCGTGCCCTTCAGCCCGTCGCCGATGAGGATGGGGCAGCCCACCGTCAGCGGGGTGAAGCCGTTTTGCCAGGCGCACTCCAGGTGCTCCAGCGCGTTTTTCCGGCTGCCGGGATACATGGTGTTGCAGTCGGTGAGGAAGGGCTTGCCTCCCAGCTCCTTGACTACGTCCGCCACCGCCCGGGCGTAGTTGGGCCGCAGGTAGCTGATATTGCCCAGCTCGCCGAAATGCAGCTTGATGGCCACGAATTTGCCGTCCATATCGATCTGGCCGATGCCGGCGGCCCGGATGAGCTTTTTCAGCTTGGTGGGCAGCCCGTCGCCAAAGGCCTGTGTGCGAAAATCGGTGAAATAGACTTTCGCCTTTTCCATAAGTTTCTCCACTCCTGTTCCAATATAGTTCCATTACAGGATACACCCTTCCCCGCCGTCCCGTCAAGAAAGATCATCCCGCCCCCATGGGGATGAGGGCGGGCGGCATCCTATTTTCGGAATCTTGCACGCAGCCGGGAAAGCACCGAGGTCCCCTTGCCCTTGGCGGGGGGCGCGGGGGCGTGGTCCACCGCGTCGGCCATGAGCACATCGTGACAGTTGATGGGGGCGGAGCGGGAGGGCACGGCGGAATAGGTCCCGTCGGAGAGCATACGCCGGGCCTTGGTGTTGTCCATCTGCTGGACCTCGATGAGCCGGTGGATCTTGGCCTGGGCCTCCCGGCTGCGGATGGGACAGGCCACCTCCACCCGGCGCTCCATGTTTCGGGTCATGAAGTCGGCGGAGGAGATGAAGAGCAGCTCATCTCCCTCCCGGCCGAAGAGATAGATGCGGGCGTGCTCCAGGTAGCGGCCCACGATGCTGGTGACGTGGATGTGCTCCGTCTCCCCGGCCACGCCGGGCAGCAGGCAGCAGATGCCGCGGACGATCATCTCCACCTGTACTCCGGCCTGGGAGGCGTCCCGCAGCTTGCGGATGAGCTCCAGGTCGGTGACGGAGTTGAGCTTGAGGAAGATATAGCCCTGGCTGCCCTTGGCGATCTCCCGGTCGATGAGGGACAGGATCCGGTCCTTCATGGCGTTGGGGGCCACCAGCAGATGACGGTACTCCCCCTCCAGGTTGCCGATGGCCAGGTTTTTGAAGAACTCCACCGCGTCGGCGCCGATGGCGGGGTCGGCGGTGATGTAGGACAGGTCGGTGTACTGCCCGGCGGTCTTTTCGTTGTAGTTGCCGGTGCCCACCTGGGTGATGTAGGACACGCCGCTGCGGTCCTTCCGGGTGATGAGGCACACCTTGGAGTGGACCTTGTAGGAGTCGAAGCCGTAGAGGATGCGGCAGCCCGCCTCCTCCAGCTGCTGGGACCAGTCGATGTTGTTCTGCTCGTCGAACCGGGCCCGCAGCTCGATCATCACGGTGACGTCCTTGCCGTTCTCCGCGGCGCTGCACAGGTATTCCACCAGCTTGGCCCGCTTGGCCAGGCGGTAGATGGTGATCTTGATGGAGATGACCGCCGGGTCGTCCGCCGCCTCCCGGAGCAGGTGGAGGAAGGGCTCCATGGTCTCATAGGGATAGGACAGCAGCACATCGCGGCGCAGCGCCTGGCGGATGACGCTCTCCCCCGGCGCCAGCCCGGCAGGGGGCTGGGGGGTGAAGGGGGGATCGGTCAGCTCTCCCCGCAGGGCGGGGGTGAGCTTGTCCGCCAGGGAGAAGACGTACCCCATCTTCATGGGGGAGGCGGTGACATACACCTGGGCGGCCGTCAGGTCCAGCCGCTGGCAGAAGTATTTCTGGAAGCGGCTGCTGATGGCGGAGCTCACCTCCAGCCGGACGGGGGCCAGCTTGGTGCGGGAGCGCAGCAGCTTTTTCATCTGGGCGCGGAAGTCCTCGTCCACCTCGAAGGCCTCGTCGTTGGGGGTGATGTCGGCATTGCGGGTGACGCAGAAGATGGTCTTTTCCACCACCTCATAGCCCCGGAAGATGTGTTCCACCTGGTCGAGGAGGATCTCGGCGGTCCGGACATAGCGCACCTGGGCCCCGGGCAGGAACACCACATCGGGCAGGGAGGCGGGCACAGGGATGAAGCCGAACATCTCTCCCCGCTTGTCCCGGAGCAGGGCGCCCACATGGACCACCTTGTTCACCAGATGGGGGAAGGGGTGGTGGCTGTCCACGATCTGGGGGGAGAGGATGGGGTCCATCTCCTGGGCGAAGTACTGCTTGATATACTTGTGCTCCGGCTTTTCCAGCTGG
>JAHZFC010000068.1 GCA_019421525.1 Clostridiales bacterium | reverse complement strand
CCTGGGCGAAGTACTGCTTGATATACTTGTGCTCCGGCTTTTCCAGCTGGCCCAGGGACAGCTGGCAGATGCCGTAATCCGCCAGCTCGGCCTGGAGAGAGGCGCAGATCTCGTCCTTGCGGGCGATGAGGGGGCGGACCGCGGCGAAGATGGCGTCCAGCTGCTGCCGGGCGGTCATGCCCGACTTGTTGTCCACCGAGTTCTCCCCCATGAGGGTCATGTCGTGGAGGCTGCCCACCCGGATCATGAAGAACTCGTCCAGGTTGCTGGTGAAGATGGACACGAACTTCAGCCGCTCCAGCAGAGGCACGGAGCTGTCCACCGCCTCCAGCAGCACCCGCTCATTGAACCGCAGCCAGGACAGCTCCCGGTTCTGGGTATAGCGCAGATGGCCTGTGTCAGTCATAGCAGTTCTCCCCCTCCAGCATATACATGAGGTACCCCTCCCGGACGCCATAGGGGCTGGCGGCAAAGGTCTGGCACTGGTAGCGGTCCGCCACCGCCTCCAGGATGGCCAGGCCGGGCAGCAGGGTGTGCAGCCGGTCCGGGGCGGTCTTGACGATGGCGGAGATGAGCTCCTTCCGGTCGGTCTTGAGACGCTTGAGCATCTTGTGGATACGCTTGCAGGGGTAGCCGCCGTAGCCGGACTGCTCGCCGAACAGCTCGTCGCTCAGCGAGCAGCTGGCCCGGCAGGTGCCCCCCACCCCGTAGAGGAAGGGGAACTGGTCGGCCTCCACCGGGAACTCCACCGTCCTGAGCAGGCTGGCCGCGTGCCTGGAGATGTCCTTGAGCTCGTCGGCGGTGGGGACGATGTCGCGGACGAATTTGGTGTACATATTCAGCGAGCCCATGGGCAGGGAGCAGGCGGCTGTCACCTGCCGGTCACGGAACAGCACCAGCTCGGTGGAGCCGCCGCCGATGTCCACCAGCAGGCCGTCGGAGCCGTCCAGGGTGCGAAGGGCGCCGAAGTAGTCGAAGATGGCCTCCTCCTGGCCGGTGAGCACCCGCACCTCCAGGCCGCAGGCCCGGCGGATGGCTTCCACCACCTCCTGGGTGTTGATGATGTTGCGCAGGGAGGCGGTGGCAAAGACGTACACCTGCCTGGGGGCCACACTGTCTAAGATCCGCTGGAAGCGGCGGAGCACCTCGATGGCCTTCTGCACCCCTTTTGGGGTGAGCTGCTGCTCCTTGTCGATATATCCGGCCAGCCCGGCGGCCTGCTTGCTGTTGAGCATCTGCCGGGGCTCCCCGTCCACCAGCTTGTACAGGACCAGGCGCATGGTGTTGGAGCCGATGTCGATGACTGCGTACATATGAAAGGATCTCCTCACTTATGCTCATAATATTCCAAGTATGCATTATAGGGATATGCGAAAAAGGGCGCAATCATACGGCGGTCACAGAGAAGTAAAATTCCGGTAAAGAATTGGAGAGGCGGATTTGGGGGAGAATTGACAAAGAGGGGAAAATCTCATATGATAAAGAGGCTGGAGCCCCGCCGGCAGGCGGCCTCCGGATCAGAGCAAGGCGGCGCGGCCGGGCCAAGGAGGGCGGCGGCCCGCCCAAAGGAGACGAAGACAGATGAAACGTCCATTCCTCACCCTGGACCAGGCCAGGGAGATCATCAAGACCTATCCCACTCCCTTCCACATCTACCACGAGCAGGGCATCCGGGCCACGGCCCGGGCGCTGAACGCCGCCTTTGCCTGGGACCCGGGGTTCAAGGAATATTTCGCCGTCAAGGCCACCCCCACGCCGGGGATCCTGAAGATCCTGAGGGAGGAGGGCTGCGGCGTGGACTGCTCCTCCCTCACTGAGCTGATGATGAGCCAGCGGTGCGGCTTTTCCGGCCACGAGATCATGTTCTCCTCCAACGATACCCCGGCGGAGGAGTTCAGGCTGGCCGACGAGCTGGGGGCGGTCATCAACCTGGACGATCTGACCCATGTGGACTTTCTGTACGAGACCCTGGGCCACATCCCGGAGACCATCTCCTGCCGCTACAACCCCGGCGGCACCTTTGCCCTGGGGGAGAGCAAGGAGGGCTTCCAGGTGATGGACAGGCCCGGGGACGCCAAATACGGCATGACCCGGCCCCAGCTGACCCAGGCCTATAAGCGGCTGAAGGAGCTGGGGGCGAAGCGGTTCGGCCTGCACGCCTTCCTGGCCTCCAACACCATCTCCAACGACTATTATCCCGCCCTGGCCCGCATCCTGTTTGAGACCGCCGTGGAGCTGGCGGAGGAGACCGGGTGCCACATCGCCTTCATCAACCTATCCGGCGGCGTGGGGGTGCCCTACCGCCCGGATCAGAGTGCCAACGACATCGCGGCGATCGGCGAGGGAGTGCGGAGAGCCTATGAGGAGATCCTGGTGCCCGCGGGGATGGACGACGTGGACATCTATACCGAGCTGGGCCGGTTCCTGCTGGCCCCCAACGGCCACCTGGTGACCACCGCCGTCCACGAAAAGCACATCTATAAGGAGTACATCGGGGTGGACGCCTGCGCGGCCAACCTGATGCGGCCCGCCATCTACGGGGCCTACCACCACATCACCGTGCTGGGCAAGGAGGACGAGCCCTGCGACCACAAGTATGACGTGGTGGGCTCCCTGTGCGAGAACAGCGACAAATTCGCCATCGACCGGATGCTGCCCAAGATCGACATGGGGGACATCCTGGTGCTCCACGACACCGGGGCTCACGGCTTCTCCATGGGCTATCAGTACAACGGCAAGCTGCGCTCCGCCGAGCTGCTGCTCCGGGAGGACGGCTCCGTAGAGCTGATGCGGAGAGCCGAAACGCCTGAGGATTACTTTGCGACCCTGGTGTGGTGATGGAGGCGCGGCGGGAAATGGCCGGATGCCGGACCGGCGGCCCCGCCGGCCGCCCGTAAGGAGGGGGATGGAGATGGATATCCAGGGACTGCAAAAGATGACCCTGCTGGACTGGCCGGGGAAGGTGGCCTGCACGGTATTTCTGGGAGGGTGCGACTTCCGCTGCCCCTTCTGCCACAATTCTGAGCTGCTGGAGGGCGGGCTCCCGGCGGAGCTGACCCAGGGTGAGCTGCTGGACTTTCTCCGCAGGCGCCGGGGCCTGCTGGACGGGGTGTGCGTCACCGGGGGGGAGCCCCTGCTGCGCCCTGACCTGGCCGGCCTTCTGGCTGATATCAAGGCCCTGGGCTACCCGGTGAAGCTGGACACCAACGGCAGCCACCCGGACCGGCTGGCCGCCCTGTGGGAGCGGGGAGTGGTGGACTATGTGGCCATGGACGTGAAGAACGCCCCTGACCGCTACCCGGAGACCGCCGGGGTGCCTGACCTGGACCTGGCCCCCATCCGGGAGAGCGTCTCCTGGCTGCTGGCTGGCCGGGTGGACTATGAATTTCGCACCACCGCGGTGCGGCAGCTCCACGACGAAGGCTCCTTCCGGGCCATCGGGGCGTGGATCCGGGGCGCCCGGCGGTACTACATCCAGAACTTTGTGGACCGGGACACGGTGGCGTACTCCGGTCTGTCCGGCTTTGAAAAGCAGGAGCTGGAGGGCTTTGCCGCCCTGGTCCGGCCCTTTGTGGAGCAGGTGGAGCTGCGGGGGATCTGAGCGGGATCTGGTTTTCCAGGCACGGGATAACGGTATCTTGTGCCTGGAAAATTTTTTGCCACAAGATATTGACTGACCCATCATCTGGTGGTATCATAATATTCGCTGACACAACTTTTTGTGGTGTGGATACAGGGAGAGCGCCGGCAGGCGCCCCATCCAAATAGAGAGGATATCATTAGGAGGGACCAGATCATGTATCAGGTGACAAAGCGGGACGGCACCATCGCCCAGTTTGAGATCGGCAAGATCAGCGCGGCCATCACCAAGGCCTTTGAGGCGCTGGAGAAGCAGTATCACCCCAGCGTGATCGATATGCTGGCCCTGCGGGTGACGGCGGACTTCGAGCCCAAGGTCAGGGACGGCCTCATCGCCGTGGAGGACATCCAGGACAGCGTGGAGGCGGTGCTCAGCGAGGCGGGCTATGCCGACGTGGCCAAGGCATACATCCTCTACCGCAAGCAGAGGGAGAAGATCCGCAACCTGAACTCCACCATGCTGGACTACAAGGACCTGGTGGACAACTACCTCCAGATCAACGACTGGCGGGTGAAGGAGAACTCCACCGTCACCTATTCCGTGGGCGGCCTCATCCTGTCCAACTCCGGGGCCATCACCGCCAACTACTGGCTCAGCGAGATCTATGACCAGGAGGTGGCCGATGCCCATCGCAACGCCGAGATCCACATCCACGACCTCTCCATGCTCACCGGCTACTGCGCCGGCTGGAGCCTGAAGCAGCTCATCCAGGAGGGGCTGGGAGGCATCCCCGGCAAGATCACCTCCTCCCCGGCCAAGCACCTTTCCACCCTGTGCAACCAGATGGTGAACTTTCTGGGCATCATGCAGAACGAGTGGGCGGGGGCCCAGGCCTTCTCCTCCTTCGACACCTACCTGGCCCCCTTCGTCAAGGTGGACGACCTGACCCAGAAGGAGGTCAAGCAGTGCATCCAGTCCTTCGTCTACGGGGTGAACACCCCCAGCCGCT
>JAHZFC010000067.1 GCA_019421525.1 Clostridiales bacterium | reverse complement strand
ACGCAGGAATTGCAGCGATCGGATATGGTCGCGTTTGAAAAAATCGGTCGCGCACTGCAGAAAGTGGAGCGCCGAGTCAGTCAGGTGGATGCCGTACCGGCGGACGATTCCCAGGTGCGCCGGAGGGAGCGGCTCTTCAAAGTAAAGGAACGTGATGGGCGCTCCGGGGTCTTCCCGCATGAATTTATAAAAGTTTGGAAAGGGCGAAATGGATATCCCCCTCCCGGAAGCTACCAGGGTCGCCTCCATCTTGGTATCATCACATTCAAAAAAGACATTGAGCTGGGTCCCAAAGGATACAGAAAGGGACTCGAACAGCTCCGCGTCATCGCGGCAGTGATCGCAGATCATCGCCTCTCCTTCCAGCTGCGAAACGGAGATGTGCCCCGCCCCGGCCAAGGGGTGTTCCTTGTGTACGATCGCGATGCGCTCGCTGGAGATGATCGGGGTATATTCCAGCATTTTTGACTTAGGCTCTCCGTGATAAAATCCGAAATCAGCATCGTCAGACAGGACCCTGTCAAAGACGTCTAAATTCGCGCAGCGCACCTGCTTGATCTTGATCTTTTCATCCTTGGGATAGTTCTCCCGCAGGATCTCACTGATAAAATCCAGCTGGCTGCTGACCACCCGGATCTGGTCGTGCTCCGCATGCTCCAGCGCCCGCACCTTCTTGATCCCGTTGTCCAGCTCGCCCAGCACACGCTCCACATAGGTCAGGAACAGTTTTCCGTTGCTCGTCAGGGCGATCTTCCCCCTGCGGCGCTCAAAGAGCTTGACGCCGAGGTCTTCCTCCAGCCGCGACAGACTGGTGCTCAGATTGGGTTGGCTGACAAACAGGGCCTGGGCCGCTTTGGTCAGGTTCTCATATTGCGCGATCGTCCGGAAATATTGGAGCTGCAGCAGATCCATCTTCCCATCCCCCTTTCCTATCCTGATTTTAACATATGGCAAACAGACTGGCAAGCGGGAGCGGACCGGCAGAGCCGGCTGCCTCCATCTGTCCCTCTTATCGGTCCCGCCGCAGCATGGGGACGATCTTCTCCAGCCCGTGGACCAGGGCCTCGATCTCCTCCGGCGTGTTGTAATAGGCCGGCGACACCCGCAGGGCATAGTCCAGCCCCAGGCTGTCCAACAGGGGCTGGGCGCAGTGGTGCCCCGAGCGGACGGCAATGCCCAGCTGGTCCAGCAGCGCGGCCGCGTCAAAGGGCTGCACCCCCTGGATGACAAAGGACAGGCATCCCTCCCGGGGCCCGCTGCCCAGGATGCGCACCCCGGGCAGCGCCGACAGCTGCCCCTCCGCCCGGGCCAGCAGCGCCCCCTCATGAGTCCGCCAGCCCTCGTCCAGGCCCTGGCGGAAGCCGATCGCGGCAGCCAGGCCCACCGCGCCGGACACATTGGGTGTGCCCGCCTCGCCGGACAGGGGCGGCGGGGCAAAGGAGGTACCCGCCACGCTCACCCGGTCCACCATCCCGCCGCCAAACCGCGCCGGCTCCATGGGCTCTTTGGCGTAGAGCAGCCCCACTCCAAATGGCCCGCCCAGCTTGTGCCCGGAGCAGACGAACCAGTCGCACCCCAGCTCTGATACGTCGATGGGGCGGTGACAGACCGACTGGGCCCCGTCCACCAGCACCCGGATGCCCCGGCTGTGGGCCAGGCGGCAAAGGGCCTCCACCGGCGTCACCGTTCCCAGCACATTGGAGCAGTGGGAGACGGCCAGCAGGCCGACGCTGTCATCCAACAGACGTTCTGCTTCCACCAGGTCTATCTGCCCTCCGTCGTCCAGGGGGATGACCCGAAATGTCCATCCCTTCCGCAGGCAAAGCTGCTGCCAGGGGACGAAGTTGGAGTGGTGCTCCAGCAGGGTGACCGCCACCCCCTTCTCTCCCGTCCGCTCATACACTGTGGCCACCCGGTCGATCCCGTCTGTGGCGCCGCCGGTAAAGGTCACCTGCTCCGGCAGCGCGCCAAGGAAGGCGGCGGCCGTGGACCTGGCCTGCTCATAGGCGGCGGTGCACCGCTCGCTGAGGGCGTGGATGCCCCGGTGGACATTGCCCCGGCACAGCTCCAGCCGGGCCACCGCCTCCATCACAGGCCGGGGCATCTGGGCGGTGGCGGCGTTGTCCAGATAGACCAGGGGCCGGCCATGGACCTGCTCTTCCAGGGCCGGGAACTGCTCCCGGACCGCTTGAACGTCAAAGGCCATTTTTCAGCCTCCTTTGGACCTCGCCCAGCAGCCCGGCGATCCCCGCCGTCCGCCGGGAGCTGAAATGCTCTGCCAGGGGCAGCTCTTGGAGCAGGTCGAACCGGGCATCGAGCACCTCGTCCGCCGCCCGCCCGTCCAGCAGGTCCCGGTACAGGCAGAGCACGCCGCGGATCAGCAGGGTGTCGCTGTCAGCATCCAGCCGGACTGTGCCATTTTCCGCCGATACCGCCAGCCACACCTGGGACTGGCAGCCCCGGTAGAGGTTTTGCTCCTGACGCAGCCCCTCCGGGGGGGCTGGCAGCAGGGCCGCCAGCTCCACCAGATAGGAGTACCGGGCAAAACCGTCGGGCAGGCTGTCGAATTCCGATCTGAGCTGGGCAAGCTCTGTTTCTATGGCGGTCATGTCCTCTCCCCCGCTCTCTGCGCCAGGATATAGTCGGTCAGTTGGGTGACGGTGGTCAGGGCCGCGGACTGCTCCGGCGACATGGTCACACCGAAGTCCTCCTGCACCGCCTTCATCAGCAACACCTTTTTGGCGATGACGGAGGAGGCCCCGCTGCACGCCCGGGAGATGTCCCCGTGATACAGGCCCTGCTTTTTCAGCGCCAGGATGTGCCGCAGGCTGGCGTCAGCCAGGTCCAGGATATCATCGCTGGCGCACAGCTCCGGCGTCAGCAGGAACCGGTCCCGGATATAGGCCAGGAGGATGGGATAGGCCGTCTCCCGTGTTTTTTCCCCCAGGGCCTCGAAGGCCGCGGCATACCGCTCCCCCCGGACGGCGGCCTGCCGAACCCGTGCCAGGATAGCGCTCCGGCCGTCCATCAGGCGGTGATGACTTCCAGGCCCAGGTGCTTGCCCAGGGCCACCACCTGGTCAAAGCAGTCGCCGTACACCAGGGGCACGTGGTTGCCCACCTCCAGCTGCTTTTGGAAGAAGTCGCTGCCGTCCTTCACCCGGAAGAACACGCCCTCGGAGCAGGAGTAGTCCTGATAGCCCACGCCGCCCACGATCTCGCCCTTGGCCACGAACAGCTTGGAGCAGTCCGGGGAGATGCGGCACATGGTGATGGTGGTGCCGGCATCCCGGGTGAAGTCGTAGCGGAAGGTCACACCGAAGCCGCTGGCGGCGAAGGGCCGGATGGCGTAGGGGGCCTTGGGGGCGTCCCAGCCCCGCATATTCCGCCGGGGCACCGCGTGCCAGGTGAGCACGATGTTGTCCGGATCGGCCTTCACCACGTCCAGGCACTGGTCGTTGATGTCGGTGTGGAAGAAGGGGGACAGGCCGTACCGGCCGCCCTCCATGGCCTTGGCGTCATGGGTGGTGTTGCCCATATAGGCCGGGGCGTCCGCCAGGGTGGACAGGATGGCGATGGACAGGCAGGCGGGAATGTCGTACTCACAGGCGGAGGGGATGCCCATCTCCCCCAGCAGGGAGTGGGTCATACAGAAGGTCATGTGCTCCTCATTGAGCCGCCGGGTAGCGCAGGCGTCGGGGCAGGGGGCGGCGAAGGCGTTGCAGCCGTAGTAGTCCAGCATCTTCTTCACCGTGATGTAGAACCGCTCGGAGTTGAGCACCTCCTCCCGGGTCATGTCGCACTCCTGGGCGTTGCCGATCAGGTCGTCGGCCAGCGCCTCCATCTCCCGGACATCCTCCTGGGTGGGGTTGAGGGCCGCCCGGCCGGGCAGGGTGTAATTCTCCCCGGACTTGCCGATGTGGGTCTGGTCCAGCAGCTCATGGATGTTCACGAAGGTGAACTGAGTCCCCAGCACGTCGGTGACGTGCTCCAGGTCGACGAAGTTGCCCATGTCGCTGATGGAGCGGGCGGTGCCGAACCGGGCCGCGCACAGCACCCGGGTCTCCCGGAGCATCTTGGCTGCCCGCAGCACCTCCAGGAAGTCCACGGTCTCCTCCCAAGTGCGATAGGCGTAGGTCTCCAGCCCCCGGGCCCGGGTGGAGGCGGCCATGATGGTCTGCATGCACTGGGGGCCGGGGATGAGCACCATAGGCTTGCGGGCCTTCTGGGCAAAGTCGATCATCAGGTCGGACAGGCGGCCCATGGGCCCCACCAGGTACACGTCCACCTGGTCCTTATCCGCCAGCATCTCTCCCAGGATCTCCGGCGTGACCAAGAACTCCTCATTCCGGTCCGCCCAGTAGGGCTCCAGCACGTGGAAGTGGGGGCTGGTGAGATTCTGGGCGATCTCCTCCCTGGCGCCCCGGAGCAGCTCCTGGTTGGCCATATCGTCGAACTCCCGGGTGAGCTCGAATCCCTTGCCCATCCGGCAGGGGCCCTCGAACACATAGTCGTGGCGGAGGGTGACAAAGATCGGCTTGATGTTGAGCTTGATGTCTTTTCCCATGTGGATCATTTGGATCTTCCTTTCTGTTCGTTACGAAGTCCGGCGCTTCCGGTCTCTTACACCTGGATAGACCGCTTTGGATGTCTATCCCTCGTGACCTCTATTATAGGAAAAAACAAAATCCTAGAGAAACAGTGGTTTGTCCTATTGACAACTTTGAGTTGTTTATCGTATCCTAAATAGGGGTGGTCCAGCCCATCCCCAGCCCGTCCTCTCCCTGGGCGGGGCAGGAAAAACAGGAGGTATCCCTATGCTGTACAAGCAGATCCGGTGCTTTTTGGAGGTGGCCAACTGCCTGAGCTTTACCGCGGCGGCCAAAAACCTTTTTATGTCCCAGCAGGCCGTGACCAAGCAGATCGCCGCCCTGGAGCAGGAGCTGGGCTTTCGCCTGTTCCACCGCTCCACCCGGTCAGTCTCCCTCACCCCGGCGGGGCAGAGCCTGCGTACCGACCTGGCCGACCTGCACCGCAATATCGACCTCAGCATCAAAAAGGCCAAGAACATCGCCAACGGAAAGCGGGGCTCCGTATCCATCGGGTTCCTGGCCGCCCTGTCCCAGGCGCTCATCATCCTCCCCATGGTCAACGCCCTGTTCGGCAAATTCCCCGACATCTCCTTCGACATCAAGCTCTATGACTTCGTGGCATTGCGCAACCAGCTGCTGGACGGCAAGCTGGACCTGTGCGTGACCACCTCCAACGACTGGGCCCTGTGGCCGGAGGTCCAGGTGGACGTCCTGTATTCCAAGCCCTTTGAGATCGTGTATTCCGCCACCCACCCTCTGGCTGCCCTGGAGCCCTTCACCCCCGACGCCCTGGCCCCTTACACCCAGCTGACCCTGCCCAGGGACAATCTGGTGCCCGGAGGCGAGGAGTGGGCCCGGCAGCTCCCCTTCCGCCAGTCCCTCCTGTGTCCCGACATCAACACCATGCGGGTCCTGCTGGAAGCCGGACAGGGCTTTGCCCTGCTCACCCGGGGCTTTGAGGGGTGTGGCTCCCCCACCCTGCGCTATCAGCCCGTCCCCATCCCCGCCGCCCACGCGGAGATCGTGTGCATCCGCCGACGGGACGGGGACCGCTCCCTGTCCCGCATCATGACCTTTCTGCACCAGCAGTTCGCCGCTGACGCTCCCGCCCGACATACGCAGCCACCAGCGCAAAGCGGACGGGAGCTCTCCCCTAATCCGGCCCTGTAAAGGGTGGCCGAAAAAACGACTGGACTTCTGCGCTGCCGCAGACAAAACTGAGGGGCATCCCCGTTTGCGGGGATGCCCCTGAGACTGTCGAAAAAATATTTTCGACAGTCTCTCGCCGGGGACGAAGCCCCATCCCCGGCGAAAGCGGCCCGCGGCAGCGCGCTCACTGTCCGTCAGAGACGACCAGTTTGCACGTTTGCGGGCCGAGAAGTGTTTTCGTCCACGCACATGTCGCGGCCGAAAACGGATCACGATTTTTTCGCGCCTGGCGGCGCAAACTCTGCGAGGCCTTTTCGACAAGCTGGGGCCCACCGAAAAGGTCTGCGACCTTTCCGGCGGCCATCAGTTCAGCTTTTCCAGGGCAGCCTTGGCGGCCAGCTGCTCGGCCTCCTTCTTGGTCCGGCCCCGGCCCTGTCCGGCGCTCCGGCCGCCCACCGTCACCTCCATGACGAACACCCGGGCATGGTCCGGCCCGAGCTCGTCCACCAGCCGGTAGGCGATGGGCTGCCCCGGGGTGCGCTGCACCCATTCCTGCAGGGCGGTCTTGTAATCCCGGTCCACCGCCTTCTCCCGCTCCTTGTCCAGGATGAACCGCTGGATGATGGCCCGGACCGGGTCCAGTCCCCCGTCCAGATACACCGCCGCCAGGGTGGCCTCGGTGGCGTCGGCCAGGATGGACGGCCGGGCGCGGCCGCCCCCGGCGTCCTCCCCCTTGCCCAGGCGCAGGTAGCTGCCCAGCCCCAGGGCCAGGGCCACCTCGTGGAGGCTGTCCTCGCACACCAGGGCCGCACGGGTCCGGGTCAGCTCCCCCTCCGGCATGTCGGGGTGGGTGCGGAACAGATAGTCCGCCACCACCATGCCCAGCACCGAGTCCCCCAAAAACTCCAGCCGCTCGTTGCTGGTCAGTCCGGTCCCCCGGTGCTCATTGGCGTAGGAGCTGTGGGTCAGGGCGTGGAGCAGCAGCGACCGGTCCCGAAAGGCGTATCCCAATTTTTCCTCCAGCTTTTTCATGGTCCCCTCCAAAGAGAAAACCCCGTCTCAACGGGGCTTTCTCTCTCTTTCCGTCTCGATTCAGATATCCAGATGATCCTGCATGTACTTGTAGAGGTCGCCCACCGTGGAGATGGAGGCGATGTCCTCCTCTTCCATCTCTCCCAGGCCGAACTCCTCCTCCAGCGCCATGGACAGCTCCACCAGGTCCACGGAGTCAGCCCCAAGGTCGTCCACAAACGAGGTATCGGCATCCACAGAGCCGGGCTCCAGCCCGAATTGGTCCACAATGATCGCGCAGAGTTTATCAAACATAACTTATGCAGCTCCTTTGGTTTGACTTGATGACAACAACATAATAGGGAGTTATCCGCCCGGTGTCAATACGTTTTTGGAAATTTTTATCTTTCTTCCTCTTTGGCGTGGGCTGGCTTCACCGGAAGGCGCATATATTCGATGTTTTCCACGATGTCCTCGATGATGCCCGCCTTCTGGAAAGTCACCGCCTGGCGGATAGCGTTCTTGATGGCATAGGCGTCGGAGGAGCCGTGGGCCTTGATCACCGGCTTGGAGATGCCGATGAGGGCGGTGCCCCCCACCTCGTCGGAGCTCATGAGCTTTTTGAACTGTCCCAGCTCGTTCTTCACCAGCAGGGCGGCCAGCTTGGTCTTGAGGCTCTTGAGGAACATCTTCTTGATCTCCCGGCCCAGGAACAGCCCGGCCCCCTCCATGGTCTTGAGAAAGATGTTGCCGGAATAGCCGTCGGTCACGATGACGTCCACCGCCCCCTCCACGGCCTCCCGGGCCTCCACGTTGCCCACGAAGTTGAGCCGGCCCTCATCCTTGGCCTTCTGGAGCAGCACATAGGTCTCCCGCTGCAGATCAGTACCCTTGGAGGGCTCCGCGCCGATGTTCAGCAGCCCCACCTTGGGCTCCGGCCGGCTGAGCACACGCTCGGCGTAATAGCTGCCCATAAAGGCGAACTGGAGCAGGTACTCCGGGGTGCACTCGGCGGTGGCCCCGCAGTCGATGAGCACCGCGCCGCCGCCCCCGGTGGGCACCACGGGGGCCATGGCCGCCCGGCGGATGCCCCGCACCCGCTTGACCACCAGCGTGGCCCCGGACAGCAGCGCCCCAGTGGATCCGGCGGACACAAAGGCGTCTCCCGAGCCGTCCTTGAGCAGGCCAAGCCCCACGGTCAATGACGAGTTTTTCTTGTCCTTGAAGGCAGTAGCCGGGTTGTCGCACATGTCCACCACCTGCTCGGCATGGGCGATCTCCACCCCCGAGGGCAGGTCGGCCACGCCGTCCTGCTCCATCACCTTCAGGATGTCCTCCCCCCGGCCCACCAGGATGATGTCCACCCCGTATTCCTTGGCCGCCTGGAGCGCACCCCGAACAGGCGCCTGGGGCGCGTTGTCTCCTCCCATTGCATCTACGATGATCCGCATAGTTTGGGTCCTCCTTCTCTGTCTGTGTGTCGCGCCTCTCTTTTTCCTCTATCCTCATGCGGGCTGCCCGGCTCCTTCGCCGCTGCGGTCCATCCATCCTTTCCTCACGTCAGGTCCAGTTTGTCCAGGATCTCCAGCGAGCGCTGGGACAGCTGGGCGTTTTTGTTCCGCTTGGCCCCACGGGATGCCCCCCATCCCGCGGGGACCCCGATCTCATCACGCTCGGGGCGAATGGATCGCCCCGTCGCACAATTCTCCGCTACGCTGCGAATTGGCACGCCTTCCGGCGTGGTTCGCTTCGCTCCCAGGGCAAGCGGGCTCTCTATGTCACGTCAGGTCCAGCTTGTCCAGGATCTCCAGCGAGCGCTGGGACAGCTGGGCGTTTTTGTTCCGCTTGCCCTTGACCTTGTAGCCCAGGGGGGGCATGATGCCGAAGTTGATGTTCATCGGCTGGAAATCCGCCACGCTCTGGTTGCTCACATAGAGGGCCAGGGCGCCGATGGCCGTCTCCTGGGGGAAGTCCACCGGGGGCCGCCCCAGCAGCCGCCGGGCCAGCTCCACCCCCGCCAGCAGGCCGGAGGCGGTGGACTCCACATAGCCCTCCACCCCGGTGATCTGCCCGGCGAAGGAGATGCGCTCGCTGCCCCGCACCCGGTAATACCGGTCCAGCAGGCGGGGGGAGTCCAGATAGGTGTTGCGGTGCATCACGCCGTAGCGGACATACTCGGCGTTGCGCAGGGCGGGGATCATGGAGAACACCCGCTTCTGCTCCCCCCACTTCAGATGGGTCTGGAAGCCCACGATGTTGTACAGCGTGCCGTCGGCGTTGTCCCGGCGCAGCTGCACCACGGCGTAGGGCTCCTTCCCCGTTTTGGGGTCGGGCAGGCCCTTTGGCTTCAGGGGGCCGAAGCACAGCGTCTGCTCCCCCCGGCGGGCCATGACCTCCACGGGCATGCAGCCCTCGAACACGTTCTTGTCCTCAAAGCCGTGGACCTCCGCCTCTTGGGCGGCGCACAGCTGCTTCCAGAAGGCCAGGTACTCCTCCCGGGTCATGGGACAGTTGATATAGTCGTCGCTGCCCCGGCCGTAGCGGGAGCCGAACCAGGCATGGTCCATGTCCACGCTTTCAAAGGTGACGATGGGGGCGGCGGCGTCGAAGAAATTCAGGTAATGGCTGGCCGGGAACAGCCCGGCGATGGTCTGGGACAGGGCGTCCGAGGTCAGCGGGCCCGAGGCCACGACCACCTCCCCCTCCGGGATATCCGTCACCTCTCCCTCCACCACGGTGATATCAGGGCAGCCGCGGATGGCCGCCGTCACCGCGTCGGAAAAGCCCACCCGGTCCACGGCCAGCGCGCCGCCGGCCTCCACCCGGGTCTCGTCGGCGCAGCGCAGGATGAGGGAGCCGCAGCGGCGCAGCTCCTCCTTCAGCAGGCCCACGGCGTTCTCCAGCTGGTCAGAGCGCAGGGAGTTGGAGCACACCAGCTCGGCAAAGCCGGGGCTGTGGTGGGCCGGGGTCATTTTATGGGGCTTCATCTCACGCAGGGTGACGGGGATGCCCCGCCGGGACAGCTGCCAGGCCGCCTCGCAGCCCGCCAGCCCTGCGCCGATGACAGTAACTGGTTCCATGGGTCCCTCCTGTTCCTTGACGAGGTCGGTCCTCCGGCTCCCCCTTGACGGGGGAGCTGTCAGCATAGCTGACTGAGGGGGTGCATACCTCCCTGTAAGGAGACCTATTCGTTGGTCAATGCTCGTTCGATCATCTCGCAGACGGCAGGAAATTCTCTATCAATATCCAGATTCGTAAATCGTAAGACGCGAAATCCCTCTTGTTCCAAATAGCGGTCTCGCCGTCTGTCATATTGATACTGGTCCTGCTCATAATGCCCTCCCCCACCCAATTCCAAAACAAGCCGGGCAGAAGGGCAGAAAAAATCCACGATATATGGTCCTATCGGCTGTTGACGTCGAAACCGCGCCGAGTGCCCACGCAGGAAATCATACCATAGCTTTCTCTCCTGTGGGGTCGCCTGCTTTCGCAGCGCCCTGGCCCTCTGGACCATCTCCGTATCTGACCTGCTCATCGACAGCGCCTCCTCCCTTTGGCTCCCCCTTGACGGGGGAGCTGTCAGTTCAGCTGACGGAGGGGTGCATCCCACTTGTCCGGCTCCCCCTTGACGGGGGAGCTGTCAGCTTTGCTGACTGAAGGGGTGCCCCCCTCCGTCACGGCTTCGCCGTGACACCTCCCCCGCAAGGGGGGAGGCGGTCAGTCCCTCGTCCTCTGGTCGGTGCGGCCGACAAGATAATCAATGGAGACATCAAAATAGTCTGCCAGCGCAATCAGGCCATGGAAATCCGGATATCGCTTTCCTTCTTCATAAAACTGGTACGCACGCACCGTAATTCCCAGGTATTCCCCCATCGCTTTTTGGGTGACTCCCTTTTCATTGCGTAGATCTTTCAGTCTCACATTGAAATTTTCCATTCTACACCTCTTGACAGTACTTAAAGTTCGTGTATAATAAAAGCACGAACTTAAAGTACATTTAGGAGTTGATACTTATGACCGACGCCATCGACGTCCTGTACGACTACGCTCTGGAGTCCATGCTCTCCGGCCACCTGGGCAAGACGCTGGAATACCACCGCATGGCCCGCCGCTCCGAGACCCATGAGGCGGCCCTGCGGGAAGCCCTCGGGGAGCAGAACCTCCCCCTTTTGGAGGACTTTTTAAAAGACCAGTACCACTTCCATGACCGGGAGACAAGGGCCATGTTCCGGTGCGCCCTGGCCATCGGCATGGAGCTGGGTCAGCTGTAACGGCTCACTCCTCCGGCGTATCCTCCGCCGCTTTTTTTGCCGCAGTCTTTTTGGCAGCCGTCTTTTTCGTGGTAGTCTTTTTGACGGTGGACGCGGACTTCTTTGCGGTGGTCTTTTTCGTGGCCGCCGTCTTGGATGTGGTCTTTTTGGCCGTGGCGGCGGTCTTTTTCGCCGTGGTCTTTTTGGCGGCAGCCTTGCCCGTCTCCGCCGTCTCCTCCGCCGGGGCGGCGCCCTCGGCGGGGGCGGCGTCGGCGGTCTTTTTCACATAGCCGCCCCGCTTCTCCTCGGGGGTGAAGTTGGAGCAGTTCTCGTTGATGCAGA
>JAHZFC010000066.1 GCA_019421525.1 Clostridiales bacterium | reverse complement strand
ACCGAGGATATTGAATACCGACAGGATAATGATATTGCCCCAACCTTTTTTGCCGCCAATTGTATTGTAGTTAAAGCAGTTGACTGCAACGGAATTGATGACATAAAACGCAAGGAAGAAGGGGAGATAACGCAGGGCAATGAGGACCTTATCTGCATTAAATGCTTTTAGGGTCAATACCCAAAGACGGAAATCAGTTTGGAAGAAATAATCGGCAAAGAAAAGAACAAGGAGGGCCAAAGAAATTGCTAAAACGGCCAAAATGATAGTGCGCCAGAGTTTTTTGAGGCTAATGGTCACACCGCGTTCAGCAGGGGAAAAGCCATGCTTTTTTCCATAAGTAAAGTAGTAGATCACAAGAATGATAAGCGCGAAGATGCCGGATAGGAGGGACCAAAGGCCCATAGTCAGAGGGCCGGTCTGTGGGAATACAGTAGTCGTCTTGGAGTAGATGTTGCCTATGACCCACATATAGCTGCCCCCAGAGAAGATAGCACAAAGCACAAGTGAGATCCAGAACCAAGCTTTTCCGCCCGAGTCAGATACCACAACTGGCTGAGCAATCTCACTCTCTTTCAGGATCGAGAAATAAGTGGTGCTCAACATGGCGATGACAAAAGACACTAGGAACATTACAATGCCCACAAGACCAACGAAGTTGAATACGGTCTTGATTTGCCAGACCTGGTTGGAAGGGGCAATGGGATTTGGAGCGCCAAGCGCATCTTCAAAGAAGGAAACGCCATAACCGACGCACTCAGAGGAAAAATGTACCTGCGGATGAGTGCAATTCGGCTGATAGATAACGCGGAATGCATCGCCATTTGTATAATATTGTCCGGCGACCACATCAGCAACGCCTTCTGCACCAGAGTTAAAGTTCACAAAGTTTTTTGCATCGTCGGTTGTGGCAAAATCTTTAGGAGGAACTGTATTCCCGTTTTCATCTTCTGTCCAGAAGAAAAATTCGTCATATAGGTCCGCAATGATGCCGACATCCCGAGTGCCAAAATCAGCGCTGTGGTCAACACCAGTATCATCGACCCAAGTTGATGCCTGGAATAGTATTGCGCTGATCAGAGGAGTTTCTCTCTCATTGTCGATGGCGACTGCCATATTGCATGCTGCTCCGCCACTGGAATGGCCAGTAAGACCAATGCGGGAATTATCAACATAAGGAAGAGAGCCGGCAAGTTCGACAGCAGCATCCACACCAACGGCTGAAGTATACAGATTGTCTGCGTCGGTACTCTCACTGTCACCGTGGCTGTGCATATCTACTGCAAGCACCACATATCCCCGGCGAGCGTATTCTACGGAGTACAGATCCTGCATTTCCTTGTTGTTGTACCAGCCCTCAATGGTTATGATGCAGGGAGCCGGAGTTTCTGCGGTTGCCGTTTTCGGTCGGTAGAGAAGCGCGCTCACAGCATAGCCAGAACGGTCCACTAGCCTGAGTTCTTCGACGGTTACCTGACCAAAACTATTTTGTATGGCCGAGGAGAAAATCATGCTTACCAGGCAGATCACCAGCGCGATCACGACCCAAAACTTTGCATTTTTCTTGATCTTCACAACTCATCCTTCCTCTCTGTTATGGAATGATCTTGATGGCCCTTGCAGACCTGATGCGGCGAGATCCTGACGATATCACACCCCCCAAGCAAAAAGAGCATGACGACCAAACGGCCATCATGCTCTTCTCCAGACTCACGAGCTTTATCAGACTGAATCAACCATAGCAAAGTTACACCTTTTTGTCAAGCGCTTTCACTGAAATTTATGCAACATGCTGCAAAAAGACCTTCCAGTTTTTACATGGCCGCCGAAAAAAGGGGGGAGACGCCCTCTTGCATTCCGCAGGAAAGACTGCTATAATACAGCCATAGCATTGTGCGGAGTGTTTGAGAAGCGCAAAGCGGAAAAGGCCGCTTTGCGCTTTTTTCGGGCTTTACCCGCGAGGAAAGGTGGTCCTCCCAATGGACAGAGCGCAGCTGCTGGAGCTGCTGGCCGACGGGCCGGTGATCGCATCGGTCAAGGACGAGGCGGGGCTGTCTGCCGCCATGAAAAGTGACGTGGGCGTGATCTTCCTGCTGTTCGGCGATGTGCTGAATATCGGGGATATGGTGGCCCGGGCCCACGCGGCGGGCAAGGTGGTGTTCGTCCACCTGGACCTGGTGGACGGGCTGGCCGCCCGGGAGGTGAGCGTGGACTTCATCGCCCGGTACACCGCCGCCGACGGGGTGCTGTCCACCAAGGCCAGTCTGACGCGGCGGGCCAAGGAGCTGGGGCTGGTGGCGATCCAGCGGTTCTTCCTGCTGGACTCCATGGCCATCGAGAACATCAGCCGCCACCTGGGGCCGGAGACCTCAGACCTCATCGAGGTGCTCCCCGGCATCATGCCCAAGATCATCCGCCGGGTCCGGGCGGCGGCGGGCAAGCCGGTGATTGCCGGCGGGCTCATCACCGATAAGGAGGACGTCACCGGGGCCCTGGGGGCCGGGGCGGTGGCGGTGTCCACCACCAACCCGGCGGTATGGGCCATGTGAGGCCGCCAGGAAGGATATCCATCCAAAAACTGCATATCCGTTTCAGAGAAAAGGAGAGTGGAACGAACCTCGCCCCCCTTGGGGGGCGGGGCTGGTCCCGCTCTTTTTTGTTGTGGAAAAGACGCACAGAGGGAGGTCTTGTATATGTATGATGTTCTCGTGATCGGCTGCGGCATCACCGGCGCGGCCGCCGCCTTCGAGCTGTCCCGGTACGACCTGAGGGTGGCCGTGGTGGAGCGGGAGAATGACGTGGCCGTGGGCACCACCAAGGCCAACTCCGCCATCCTCCACGCGGGCTACGACCCGGCGCCCGGCAGCCTCATGGCCCGGCTCAACGTCCGGGGGGTGGAGCTGGCCCGGACGCTGTGTGAAAAGCTGGACGTGCCCTATGTCCCCTGCGGCTCCATGGTGCTGGCCCTCCCAGAAGTGGAACAGCGCCACCTGGAGGAGCCATCCCGCCGGGGCCAGGCCAACGGCGTGCCCGGTCTGGCCCTGCTCACCGGGGACGAGGCCCGCGCTCTGGAGCCCAACTTGTCCGGCGAGGTGGTGGCCGCCCTCCACGCCCCCTCCGCAGCCATCTGCTCCCCTTGGGAGTACTGCCTGGCCCTGGCGGAGACGGCGGTGCGCAACGGGGTGGAGCTGAAGCTGGACACCTGTGTCACCGGCCTGAGCCAGGTGGACGGGGGCTGGCTGGTGGCCACCGACAAGGGGCAGCTGTGGGCGCGGTATGTGGTGAACGCCGCCGGAGTGGACGCCCAGGCCGTCCACGAGCTGGCCGCCCCCACCACCTTTGCCATCCACCCCGCCCGGGGCCAGTACTACCTGCTGGACAAGAGCGAGGGGGAGCGCGTGGGCCGGGTGATCTTCCAGTGTCCCAACGAGCTGGGCAAGGGGGTGCTGGTGGCCCCCACGGTCCACGGCAACCTGATCGTGGGTCCCAACTCCGAGCCGGTGGAGGGGGAGGACACCTCCACCACCGCCGCGGGCATGGCCTTTGTCCGGGAGAAGGCCCTCAAGTCGGTGCCCTCCATCCAGTTCAACCAGTCCATCCGCAACTTCGCCGGGGTGCGGGCGGTGGCGGACACGGGAGATTTCGTCATCGACTGGGCCGCGCCGGGCCTGCTGGACCTGGCGGGCATCTGCTCGCCTGGGCTGTCCGCCGCCCCCGCCATCGGGGAGTACGCCGTGGAGCTGCTGGGGGCGGACGGCCTGGCCCTGGAGAAAAAAGAACAGTTCGTGTGTGAGCGCCATAGGACCCGCTTCAAGGAGCTGTCCCCGGAGGAGCGCGCCGCGCTGGTGGAGCGCCAGCCCGCCTTCGGCCGGGTGATCTGCCGGTGCGAGACGGTGACCGAGGGGGAGATCCTGGAGGCCCTGGCCGGGCCCATCCCGCCCCGGTCGGTGGACGCGGTCAAGCGCCGGGTGAACGCGGGCATGGGTCGCTGCCAGGGGGGCTTCTGCGGGCCCCGGGTGGTGGAGATCTTGGCCCGGGAGCTGGGCATCTCCCCCGGGGACGTGGTACAGGACCGGGCGGGCATGTGGCTGCTGTCCCGGGAGACGAAGGGAGGGGCAAAATGATGTACGACCTCATTGTCATCGGCGGCGGCCCCGCCGGGCTGGCTGCGGCCTGCTCCGCCTGGGAGGGCGGACTGCGCCGCATCCTCATCGTGGAGCGGGACAGGGAGCTGGGGGGCATCCTCAACCAGTGCATCCACAACGGCTTCGGCCTGCACTATTTCAAGGAGGAGCTCACCGGCCCGGAGTACGCCGGGCGGTTCATCAAAATGCTTGCCGACACCGGGGTGGAGGTCCGGCTGGACACCATGGTGCTGGAGGTGACGGCGGACCGCCGGGTCCACATGGTGGGCAAGACCACTGGATACCGGGTGGAGCAGGCCAAGAGCGTGGTACTGGCCATGGGCTGCCGGGAGCGGACCCGGGGGGCCATCGGCATCCCCGGCACCCGGCCCGCCGGGGTGTTCACCGCCGGGGCGGCCCAGCGGTATGTGAACATGGAGGGATGGATGCCCGGCGAGCGGGTGGTCATCCTGGGCAGCGGGGACATCGGCCTGATCATGGCACGGCGGATGACCCTGGAGGGGGCCAAGGTGCTGGCCTGCGTGGAGGTGATGCCCTACTCCGGCGGGCTGAACCGGAACATCGTCCAGTGCCTCCACGACTACGATATCCCCCTCTACCTGTCCCATACCGTCACCGACATCCGGGGGAGAGACCGGGTGGAGCAGGTGGTGGTGTCCCAGGTGGACGAAAAGCGCGATCCCATCCCGGGCACCGAGATGGTGTTCGACTGCGACACCCTGCTGCTGTCCGTAGGTCTCATCCCGGAGAACGAGCTCACCCGCCAGGCGGGCGTGGAGATGGACCGGCGGACCAACGGCGCGGTGGTGTATGAGAACATGGAGACCTCCATCCCCGGGGTGTTCGCCTGCGGCAACGTGTGCCACGTCCACGACCTGGTGGACTTCGTCACCGGGGAGAGCCAGCGGGCGGGGGCCGCCGCCGCCCGGTATGTGCTGGACGGACCAGGGGCGGATGACGAGCCGGTGCTCAGCGTGAGAAACGGCGACGGGGTGACCTACACCGTGCCCCAGCGCATCCGGCCGGGCCGGGTGGAGAAGCGGTGCGACCTGTTTTTCCGGGTCAACCGCATCTGCAGGGACAGCGAGATCGTCGTCACCTCCGGGGGCGAGCCCATTGCGAAATTCAAGCGGGAGCATCTGGCCCCGGGAGAGATGGAGAACATCGCCCTGCCCAGGGTGCTGCTGGACAAGGCAAAGGACGAGCTCACCGTTTCCATTCGGGAGGTGGAACAGGCATGAAAGAACTCATCTGCATCGTGTGCCCCAAGGGCTGCCACCTCCAGGTGGACGAGGACAACGGCTATGCCGTCACCGGCAACGGTTGCCCAAGGGGGGCAGAGTATGGTAAGATAGAGCTGACACACCCCACCCGGGTGGTGACCAGCACGGTGAAGTGCCGGGGCGCGGCCCATCCCCGCTGCCCGGTCAAGACCAGCCGGGCCATCCCCAAGGAGCTGATCTTCGCGGCGATGGGGGCGCTGGACGGCGTGGAGCTGACCGCTCCGGTCCATGTGGGCCAGGTGGTGGTGGAGAACGTATGCGGCACCGGGGCCGACTTCGTGGCCTGCCGGGACCTGGACGCGCTGGGCGCGCAGCAAAGATAGGAGGCGCAGCAATGGGAAAGTACATCCTGGCCCTGGATCAGGGCACCACCAGTTCCCGGGTCATCCTCTTTGACCGGGAGCAGAACATCCTGGGGGTCAGCCAGAAGGAGTTCACCCAGTATTACCCCAAGGAGGGCTGGGTGGAGCACGACGCCATGGAGATCTGGTCCTCCCAGTATGCGGTGATGATGGAGGTCATCGCCCAGTCGGGCATCGAGCCGGCGGACATCGCCGGCATCGGCATCACCAACCAGCGGGAGACCACCATCCTCTGGGACAGGGAGACGGGCCGGCCCATCTACAACGCCATCGTGTGGCAGTGCCGCCGGACGGCGGACATCGTGGACCGGCTGCTGGCGGACGGATATGGGGACCACATCAAAAAGGCCACCGGCCTGGTGCCCGACGCCTACTTCTCCGCCACCAAGATCAAGTGGATCCTGGACCATGTGGAGGGGGCCCGGGAGCGGGCCGAGCGGGGGGAGATCCTGTTCGGCACCGTGGACAGCTGGCTGGTGTGGAAGCTCACCGGCGGGGCGGCCCATGTCACCGACTACACCAACGCCTCCCGCACCATGCTCTATGACATCCACAAGCTGGACTGGGACGACACCCTGCTCCAGGCCCTGGACATCCCCCGGGCCATGCTGCCCGAGGTGCGCTCCTCCAGCGAGATCTACGGCTATACGGAGATCCAGGGCGTCAAGGTGCCCATCGCCGGCATCGCCGGCGACCAGCAGGCCGCCCTGTTCGGCCAGACCTGCTTCGAGGCGGGGGACGCCAAGAACACCTACGGCACCGGCTGCTTCCTGCTGATGAACACCGGGGAGGAGCCCTGTGAGAGCAAGAACGGCCTGATCACCACCATCGCCATCGGCCTGGACGGCAAGGTGCAGTACGCCCTGGAGGGCTCGGTGTTCGTGGGGGGCGCGGTGATCCAGTGGCTGCGGGACGAGATGCGCTTTTTCACCGAGAGCCGGGACGCGGAATATTACGCCCAGAAGGTGCCCGACAACGGCGGGGTGTACCTGGTGCCCGCCTTCACCGGCCTGGGCGCCCCCTACTGGGATATGTACGCCCGGGGGGCCATCCTGGGCATCACCCGGGGCACCAAGCGGGAGCACATCATCCGGGCGGCCCAGGAGTCCATCGCCTATCAGGTGGCCGACCTGGTCCACGCCATGGAGGCGGACACCGGGATGCCACTCACCGCCCTGAAGGCGGACGGCGGGGCCAGCCGGGACCACTTCCTCATGCAGTTCCAGGCGGACATCATCGGCCGTCAGGTCCGCCGCCCCGCCATCCGGGAGACCACCGCCCTGGGGGCGGCCTATCTGGCGGGACTGGCCACCGGGGTGTGGCAGAGCAAGGAGGAGCTCAGCCAGCTTTGGAAGTGTGAGATGACCTTCCAGCCCGAGATGGACGCCGGGCGCCGGGACAAGCTGATGGCCGACTGGCACAAGGCCGTGGGCCGCAGCCGGGACTGGGCGAAATAAAGCCTGCTGCAAAAAACGGATCAGCTCAGACGGGGACGCCGCATACGCGGCGTCCCCGTCTTTGGATACCATCGTTTTTCATTGTCCCCCTTGCCAGGGGGTGCCTGGCAGACTATACTGAAAATAAGGACTGCAAACCTGTGGTTGACAAAAAAATACCCGCCGGTTGGTGGCGGGAAAAGCATGCTTTATGCTAAGCTGGAGGGGAAAGGAGGCGAGGGCTGTGGATACTGGACAGCGTATCGCGCAGAAACGAAAGGAGCTGGGCCTGTCCCAGGAGGCCCTGGGGGAGCAGCTGGGGGTGTCCCGCCAGGCGATCTACAAATGGGAGTCCGGCGCCGCCCTGCCGGAGATCGAGAAGCTGGTGGCCCTGAGCCGGACCTTCTCGGTGTCGGTGGGCTGGCTGCTGGGGGTGGAGGAGCAGCCCTCTGCCCCACCGGAGGACCGGGAGCTGACCGGGGACCAGCTGCGGATGGTCCAGGAGATCGTGGACCGCTATGTGGCGGCCCAGGAGGGGCGGGAGGCGGCACCGCCGCCTGCCCGCCGCCGATGGCCGGCGGTGCTGCTGACGGCGGCAGTGCTGGCGGTGGCCATAGCCCTAATCAGCCTGTTTTCCCGGCTGGACCAGGTGACGGCGGACTACCAAAACCTGCAAAGCGCCATCAGCCAGATCGACAACTCGGTGAGCGGCCAGATCTCCGCCATCACCAGCCAGGTGGAGGAGATCCTGAAGGGCCAGAACCAGCTCACCGCCGAGTACGGCACGGAGATCCTCTCCTACGATCTGCGGGAGGGGACGATCACCTTCCGGGTCTGGGCCACGCCCAAGACCTATACCGAGGGGATGACCGCCTATTTCACAGCGCAAAGCGGGAACCATGCCGCGAGAGCGGATGGAGCCCTCAACGGCTCGCGGCAGTTCATGGCCGACATCACCTGCGGCCTCACCGACGACATCACCCTGTCGGTGGTCTTTGACAATGGGCAGGCCCAGGAGACCCAGGTGCTGGAGCAGTATGGCTACCTCCGCTCTGAGACGTTTCCCCAGGTGTCCGTCATGGGAGACCTGTGGGGCAGCGTGGACGGGGGAGAGCTTTTAGCCGGGGACACCATCCATGTGCGGATCGATGAGCCGGAGCTGGGGGACGCCCAGATCCGGAGCATCCAGGTGGGGCTGTTTTGCAATCAGAGCCTTGTGATGTGGTATGACCAGCTGCCAGAAAAGCCGGACAGCTACATCGGGGACTGGCCGGAGGACGCGCTGTACTTCCAGCGGCCGGAGGCTGTCACCATGAAGGAGGGCCCGGTCTACTGCGAGGCGGCGGTGGTCACCGACCAGTACGGCCGCCAGTGGGTGGTCTGGGACGGCCCGGTACGCTATGACCACTATGAGGAGTTTGCGGAATTTACAGACGTGAACTATACCAGCGCCTTGGTGACCTGGGACCTGGGCTGAAAACATGAGCCCCGGAGAACACCGTTCTCCGGGGCTTGTTTATGTGATAAGTGGGGTATTTTGTTATCAAAGAGCCAAAAGATACTTCCCGTAATTGGTGGTGGACATGCCCTGGCCGATGGCGTGGGCGTTTTCCGTGGTGATCCACCCCTCGTCCCGGGCGATCTCCTCGATGCAGGCCACATACCGCCCGCCGGCCTGGATGTCCCGGATGGCCTGGGCGGCCACCAGCAGGCTGTCGGCGGTGCCCGCGTCCAGCCACACGAAGTCCCGGTCCAGGGGGATGACCCGCAGCTGGTCCCGGCGCAGGTACTCCAGGTTCACATCGGTGATCTCCAGCTCCCCCCGGGCGGAGGGAGTGATTTGGCGATGCAGATGACGGCGTGGTCGTAGAAGTACAGGCCGGGGATGATATAGTTGCTCTTGGGCTGTTTGGGCTTTTCCTCGATGGAGATGGCCCGGCCGTTCTCGTCGAACTCGATCACGCCGAAGGGCCGGGGGTCGTCCACATAGTAGCCGAACACGGTGGCGCCGTGGTTCTGGGCGGCGGCCCGCTTCAGGGCGGCGGGCAGGGAGGGAGAGTGGAAGATGTTGTCCCCCAGGGCCAGGCACACGTCGTCTCCGGCCAAAAAGTCCTCCCCGATGAGCAGGGCGTCGGCGATGCCCCGGGCCACGGGCTGGACGGCATAGCGGATGACCATGCCCAGCTGGCTGCCGTCCCCCAGCAGGGCGGCAAAGGTGCCCTCCTCCCCGGGGGGGACGATGATGAGCACCTCCCGGATGCCCGCCTGCATGAGCACGGACAGGGGATAGTAGATGAGGGGTTTATCGTAGACGGGCAGAAGGGGCTTGCAGACGGGTCGGGTCATGGGATACAGGCGGGTGCCCCGGCCGGCGGCCAGTATGATCCCTTTCATGGGCGTCACTCCTTTGTCGATGGGCAAATGGATGCCTGGACAGACAGTCTCATCCCATTATAGTGGACAAGGGGGAAAAAGTCAACGAAAGTCCACATCTGCCCTCACCGCTTGCTCTCCGCGAAGTCCCAGGCCTGCCCCAGCCAGTCCAGCAGCTGGCCGTCGATCTCGTCCTCCCCGGTGACCAGCACATGGTGGGTCCAGCGGCGGGGATAGGGCTCAGTGGCCACGGCGATGCGGGGGTGGTCCGCCTGGTGGTCCAGGCCGAAGGTCACCATGAGGCAGTGCTCCGGCCAGCCCTTCTTCCGCCGCACCGGCAGGGAGGCGGCGGCGAACAGGTGCCGCCCGTAAAAGCTGATCTGGCTTTTCTGCACCTTAACGGATGCCTCGGGGAAGGCGGCGGACATGGCCTGGAACAGCCGCTGGTACAGGGCCAGCTCCAGGGGATGGCCGTCGAAGTAGAACAGCAGGTCGGACTGGTAGTGTTCCTGGGTGTTCACGGGGACTCCTCCTTATGATTGGAAAATCGGCGGATCTGGCCGGGGAAAGGCCGGGTCTACCGGCGGTAGATCGACAAAGCGACCCGACTATGCTATATTGAAAACAGAGGAAAGGGGGCGGTCAGATGGACCAGCAGAAGATCGGCGGCTTTATCGCGGCCCTGCGGAAGGAAAAGGGGCTGACCCAGCGGCAGCTGGCGGACCGGCTCTATGTGACCAACAAGGCGGTGTCCAAATGGGAGCTGGGCCGCAGCCTGCCCGACAGCGCCACCCTGGAGCCGCTGGCCCGCGCCCTGGGGGTGACGGTGGACGAGCTGCTCTCCGGGAAACGATATCCAAAGGCGGTCCCAGCCCCGGCCCAGACCGGCCCGAGGTTGGGCCAAAAAGATCTCTATCAGAGCTATCGCCAGGGCTATGCCCAGCGAGCCAGGGAGGAGCGGCGGCGCATCGCCCTAGCCATGATCTGGGCGGGCATCCTGTTGCTGCTGGGGCAGTGCATTTATCTGGTCAACCACTCATACACCAGATTTTTGAATGTGGATGCGCTCAACGCCCTGACGGAAGAGCAGATGGCCGCCGTGACGCAGACCACGGTCTTTCCCGGCGTGACCTTGATGCAAGGCGCGCATGGCACCGCGGTGAGGCTGACCTGGCTGTGGGGCTGGGCGCTGTGGGGGTGGCCTGGGACGGCACTGGTGCTGCTGTCGGCGGCCCTCATCGCGGCCGGGGCAGTGGTCAGGCACCGGGCAAAAAAACAGATGGGCCCACAGGCAAAAAACACTTGACAGCCGCCGTCCCCTCTGGTATACTATCAAGGCAAAACAAAGCAGGAATGGCGCCGCCGTCCTCACCTCCAGCCCAGGGCGAAGAGGTCAACAGGGAAGTTCACCGCGCATTTGGCGCGGGTCTTGTCGTGGATGTGGGTGCTTTTCTGCGCCCGCATTTTTTGTTTTTTGGAGGTGCTTTGCCATAGCTAACATGACCCATCAAATCAACGAAGAGATCCGGGACCGGGAAGTTCGGCTCATCGGCGCCGACGGCGGTCAGCTGGGCGTCATGTCCGCGGCCGAGGCCCAGCGCCACGCTGACGAGGCAGGGCTGGACCTGGTGAAGATCTCCCCCACCGCCAACCCCCCGGTGTGCAAGCTCATGGACTACGGAAAGTTCAAGTTCGAGCAGGCCAAGCGGGAGAAGGAGGCCAAGAAGAACCAGCATGTGGTGGAGATCAAAGAGGTGCGTATGTCCCCGGGCATCGACATCGGCGATTTCAACACCAAGCTGCGCAACGCCCAGAAGTTCCTGGCCGAGGGCAACCGGGTGAAGGTCACGGTCCGCT
>JAHZFC010000065.1 GCA_019421525.1 Clostridiales bacterium | reverse complement strand
ATAACGGCGATCATGCCTCTACAGAGAGCCTGTGGTGCTGAGAGTCAGGTGAGAAACAAGTCGTCAAATGGACCGCTGAGGGCGCAGGTAACGGAGGGGGATGGGCCTCTCTCAGTATTCTGCGACGTGTGGGCATACGTCAGTTGCCGGGGATATGTTGGTATCCTGACAAGTGCACGGGGTCGTTCCCGTGAAGCAAGGTGGCACCGCGGATCACATCAGTTTGGTTCGTCCTTGACAGAGTTCATTTGGGCTCTGTCAGGGGCGTTTTGTTTTTCCCACTCCTTTGGCAGGGCCCTGCCAAAGGAGTTTTTTTCATGCGAAGGGAGAACACAGACATGACGATCACGCCGAGCCTGGACCGGGCCAAAGAACTGGCAGCCACCGGGCGCTACGACATCCTGCCGGTGAGCTGTGAGCTGCTGTCCGACTTCATCACGCCCATCGAGGCATTGCGGGTGCTGAAGAACGTATCCACCCACTGCTATCTGCTGGAGTCCGCCTGGGCCAACGACCGATGGGGGCGGTACACCTTCCTGGGCTTCGACCCCAAGCTGGAGATCACCTGCAAGGACGGGGAGCTGCGGGCGGGGGGCATCCGCATCCACACCGACGACCCATCCGGGTATCTGCGGCAGGTCCTGGCCGAACACAGGAGCCCCAGATTTGACCATCTCCCCTCGTTCACCGGCGGGCTGGTGGGCTACTTCTCCTACGACTACCTGGGGTACAGCGAGCCCGCGGTACGGCGGGAGGCGGAGGACCAGGAGGCCTTCCAGGACGTGGATGTGATGCTCTTTGACAAGGTCATCGCCTTCGACAACTTCCGGCAGAAGATCGTCCTGATCGTGAATATGTCCCTGGACGATGTGGAGGTGGGGCACGCCCGGGCGGTGCTGGAGCTGGAGCGGCTGCGGGACCTGCTGCGCACCGGAGAGAAGCGGCGGGAGCGGGGCGGCCGGCTCACCGGGCCGATCGTGCCGCTGTTCGGCAAGGAGCGGTTCTGCGCCATGGTGGAGCGGGCCAAGGACCACATCCGGGAGGGGGATATCTTCCAGATCGTCCTGTCCAACCGCCTGTCCGCCCCCTTTGAGGGCAGCCTTCTCAACACCTACCGGATGCTGCGCACGATCAACCCCTCCCCCTATATGTTCTACTTCTCCGGCACGGATGTGGAGGTGGCGGGGGCCTCGCCGGAGACGCTGGTGAAGCTGGAGAACGGGGTGCTCCACACCTTCCCCCTGGCGGGCACCAAGCCCAGGGGACAGACCGGGGAGGAGGACCGGGCGCTGGAGGCGGAGCTGCTGGCGGACGAGAAGGAGCTGGCCGAGCACGGTATGCTGGTGGACCTGGGGCGCAACGACCTGGGCAAGATCAGCGCCTTTGGCTCCGTCCAGGTGGAGCGGCTGCACACCATCGAGCGCTTCTCCCATGTGATGCACATCGGCTCCACCATCCGGGGGGAGATCCGGGAGGGGCGGGACGCCCTGGACGCCATCGAGGCGGTGCTCCCCGCGGGCACCCTGTCCGGCGCCCCCAAGATCCGGGCCTGCCAGCTCATCGGGGAGCTGGAGGACAACAAGCGGGGCATTTACGGCGGGGCCATCGGATACATCGACTTCACCGGGAATATGGACACCTGCATCGCCATCCGCATCGCCTACCAGAAAAACGGCAAGGTGTTCGTCCGCAGCGGGGCGGGCATCGTGGCCGACTCCGTGCCAGAGCGGGAGTACGAGGAGTGCATCAACAAGGCCGGGGCGGTCATGCGCGCCCTGGAGCTGGCCCAGGAGGTGGAGACATGATCTTGCTCGTCGACAGCTATGACAGCTTTTCCTACAACCTCTACCAGCTGGTGGGGGAGATCGACCCGAACATCATGGTCGTCCGCAACGACGAGCTGACCGTAGCTCAGCTCCGGGCCCTGGGCCCCAGTCATATCATCCTCTCCCCGGGACCAGGACGGCCGGAGGACGCGGGGGTCCTCGTGGAGGCGGCACGGGAGCTGGGCCGGGACATCCCCACCCTGGGAGTGTGCCTGGGGCACCAGGCCATCTGCACGGCCTTCGGCGGGGTGGTCACCTACGCCAGGAACCTCATGCACGGTAAGCAGTCTGTGGTCACCCTGGACCCGGCCTGCCCCCTGTTCGCCGGCTGCCCCCAGCGCGCGCCGGTGGCCCGGTATCACTCCCTGGCCGCCGACCCGGACCGGCTGCCCGGCTGCCTGAAGGTGACGGCGGCCACCGACGACGGGGAGATCATGGCGGTGCAGCACCGGGAATACCCCATCTTTGGGGTGCAGTTCCACCCCGAGTCCATCCTGACCCCGGATGGCAGGACCATGCTGAAGGATTTCATCAAGGAGATGTGAGAGATGATCAAGGAAGCCATCGTGAAGATCGTGAACAAAGAGGACCTGACCTATGACGAGGCATACGCCGTCATGAACGAGATCATGAGCGGCCAGACCTCCGCCACCCAGAACGCCGCCTTTCTGGCCGCCCTGTCCACCAAGAGCGCCCGGGCGGAGACCACCGACGAGATCGCCGGCTGCGCCGCGGCCATGCGCGCCCACGCCACCCGTGTGGACACGGGGATGGAGGTGTTCGAGATCGTGGGCACCGGGGGGGACAACGCCCACAGCTTCAACATCTCCACCACCTCCGGCCTGGTGGCTGCGGCGGGGGGGATGAAGGTGGCCAAGCACGGCAACCGGGCGGCCTCCTCCCAGTGCGGCACGGCGGACTGCCTGGAGGCCCTGGGGGTCAATATCCAGCAGAGCCCCCGGCGGTGCATCGAGCTGCTCCGCGAGGCGGGCATGTGTTTCTTCTTCGCCCAGAAGTACCACACCTCCATGAAGTATGTGGGGGCCATCCGCAGGGAGCTGGGCTTTCGCACGGTGTTCAACATCCTGGGCCCCCTGACCAACCCGGCCGCCCCCTCCATGCAGCTGCTGGGGGTGTATGACGAGTATTTGGTGGCTCCCCTGGCCCAGGTGCTGATCAGCCTGGGGGTGCGGCGGGGGATGGTGGTGTACGGCCAGGATAAGCTGGACGAGATCTCCCTGTCCGCCCCCACCACGGTGTGCGAGATCAAGAACGGCTGGTCCAAGTCCTATGTGGTCACCCCGGAGGAGTTCGGCTTGGCGCGCTGTACCAGGGAGGACCTGCGGGGCGGCGCGCCCGCTGAGAACGCCCAGATCGTCCGTGCCATCCTCTCCGGTACGGAGCGGGGCCCCAAGCGGGATGCGGTCCTCCTCAACGCCGGGGCCTCCCTGTATATCGGCGGCAGGGCGGACACCATGAAGGACGGCATCACTCTGGCGGCGGAGCTCATCGGCTCCGGCAAGGCGCTGGAGACGCTGGAAAAGCTCATCGCCGTCAGCGATCGCCCGGAGGTGGAGCCATGACCATCCTGGACCAGCTGGCATCCCACGCCCGGGAGCGGGTGGCGGCGGACAAGGCGGAAAACAGCCTGGATATCATCAGAGACCAGTGCCGGGCCCTGGGACGGGGGAGGGGCGAGCGGTTCCGGGACGCTATGGAAAAGCAGGGGCTCTCCTTCATCTGCGAGGTGAAGAAGGCATCCCCCTCCAAGGGGGTCATCGCCAGGGACTTCCCCTATCTGGACATCGCCCGGGACTACGCCGCCGCCGGGGCGGACGCCATCTCATGCCTGACCGAGCCCAGGTGGTTTTTGGGCTCCGACCGGATCTTTACGGACATCCGCCGGGCGGTGGACGCCCCCATGCTCCGCAAGGACTTCACCGTGGACGAGTACCAGCTCTACCAGGCCCGTCTGATGGGGGCGGACTGCGTGCTGCTCATCTGCGCCCTGCTGGACACCCGGACGCTGGAGCGGTATTTGAGCATTTGTGAGGAGCTGGGCCTGTCCGCGCTGGTGGAGGCCCACGACGAAGGGGAGATCGCCTCCGCCGTGGCCGCCGGGGCGAAGATCATCGGCGTGAACAACCGGGACCTGAAGGACTTCTCGGTGGATCTGGGCAACGCGGCCCGCCTGCGCGACCAGATCCCGCCCGGTGTGCTCTATGTGGCCGAGAGCGGCGTCCGCCGCCCGGAGGACGCTGCGGCCATGAAGGCCATGGGGGCGGACGCTGTGCTCATCGGCGAGGCCCTCATGAGGGCAAAGGACAAGGGCGCCATGCTGGCACGGTTCAGGGGGGCGGCATCGTGACCAGGATCAAGATCTGCGGGCTGTTCCGCCCCTGCGACATCGAGTATGTCAACGAGGCCCGGCCCGACTGGTGCGGCTTCATCATCAACTTCCCCAAGAGCCGCCGGAGCCGGACGCCGGCCCAGGTCCGGGCCCTGCGGGAGCGGCTGGACCGGGCGGTGGTCCCGGTGGGTGTGTTCGTGGACCAGCCGGCGGAGGTGGTGGCCGGGCTGCTGAAGGACGGGACCATCGCGGCGGCCCAGCTCCACGGGCACGAGGGCGGGGACTACATCGCCGCCCTGCGGGCCCTGGCCCCGGGCAGGGAGATCTGGAAGGCGTTCAAGATCCGGTCACAGGCCGATCTGATGGCGGCCAGTGCCTCCACGGCGGACCGGATCGTGCTGGACAACGGCTGCGGCACGGGCCGGACCTTCGACTGGTCCATGCTGGAAAATTTCCGCCGGCCCTACCTGCTGGCGGGGGGATTGGACCCGGAGAATATATCTGTTGCCATCCGTACGCTCCGCCCCTGCGGCGTGGACCTGTCCAGCGGGGTGGAGACGGACGGGCGGAAGGACCGAAGCAAGATCTTGGCGGCTGTGGCCGCCGCAAGAAAGGAATGAGAGTGATGTCCAAGGGACGATTCGGCATCCACGGCGGGCAGTATATCCCTGAGACGCTGATGAACGCCGTCATCGAGCTGGAGACAGCCTATGACCACTATAAAAACGACCCGGACTTCGTCCGGGAGCTGACCGGTCTGTTCAACGACTATGCCGGGCGGCCCTCCCGGCTGTACTATGCGGAGAGGATGACCCGGGACCTGGGGGGCGCCAAGATCTACCTCAAGCGGGAGGATCTGGACCACACCGGGGCCCACAAGATCAACAATGTGCTGGGCCAGGCGCTGCTGGCAAAAAAGATGGGGAAAACACGGCTCATCGCCGAGACCGGGGCGGGCCAGCACGGAGTGGCCACCGCCACGGCGGCGGCGCTGTTCGGCATGGAGTGCGTAGTGTTCATGGGGGAGGAGGACACCCGGCGCCAGGCGCTGAACGTGTACAAGATGCGGCTGCTGGGGGCCCAGGTGGTGCCGGTGACCACCGGCACCGCCACCCTGAAGGACGCCTGCTCCGCCGCCTTCCGGGAGTGGACGGCCCGCATCGCGGACACCCACTACTGCCTGGGCTCGGTGATGGGGCCCCATCCCTTCCCCACCATCGTCCGGGACTTCCAGGCGGTGATCTCCCGGGAGATCCGGGCGCAGCTGCTGGAGAAAGAGGGGCGGCTGCCCGACGCGGTGATCGCCTGTGTGGGGGGCGGATCCAATGCCATCGGCAGCTTCTACCACTTCCTGGGCGACGAGAGCGTGGCCCTCATCGGCTGTGAGGCGGCGGGCCGGGGGGTGGATACCCCGGAGACGGCTGCCACCATCGCCACCGGGCGGCTGGGCATCTTCCACGGCATGAAGTCCTACTTCTGCCAGGACCGGTACGGCCAGATCGCCCCGGTGTGGTCCATCTCCGCTGGCCTGGACTACCCGGGCATCGGCCCGGAGCACGCCATGCTCCACGACACCGGGCGGGCCCGGTATGTCCCGGTCACGGATGAAGAGGCGGTGGCCGCCTTCGAGTACCTCAGCCGCACCGAGGGCATCATCCCGGCCATCGAGTCGGCCCACGCCGTGGCCTATGCCAAAAAGCTGGCCCCTCAGATGGGCCGGAACCAGATCGTCGTCGTTACCATATCCGGCCGGGGGGACAAGGACTGCGCCGCCATCGCCCGGTACCGAGGGGAGGATATCCATGAGTAAGATCGCGAAAGCCTTTGAACAGGGCAAGGCGTTCATCGCCTTCCTCACCTGCGGGGACCCTGACCTGGAGACCACCGAGGCGGCGGTGCGCGCCGCGGTGGACAACGGGGCCGACCTCATCGAGCTGGGCATTCCCTTCTCCGACCCCACCGCCGAGGGCCCGGTGATCCAGGCTGCCAACGAGCGGGCGCTGGCTGCCGGGACCACCACAGACAAGATCTTTGAAATGGTCCGCCGCCGGAGGAAAGACATCACCGTGCCCATGGTGTTCATGACTTACGCCAATGTGGTGTTCTCCTATGGGACGAGGGGATTCGTCTCCGCGGCGGCGGAGGCCGGCATGGATGGGCTCATCCTCCCCGACGTGCCGTTCGAGGAGAAGGGGGAGTTCCAGCCCGCCTGCCACGAGCATGGTCTGGAGCTGATTTCCCTGGTGGCCCCCACGTCGGAGCACCGCATCGCCATGATCGCAAGGCAGGCGGAGGGCTTCCTCTACATCGTGTCCAGCCTGGGGGTGACGGGGATGCGCCAGGAGATCACCACCGACCTTGCCTCCATGGTGGAGGTGGTGCGGCAGAACACGGGCATCCCCTGCGCCATCGGCTTTGGCATCTCCACCCCGGAGCAGGCCCAACGGATGGCGGCCATCTCTGACGGGGCCATCGTGGGCTCCGCCATCGTCAAGATCATGGAGACCTATGGCAGAAAGGCGCCCGGCCATGTGGGAGAGTATGTCAGGTCCATGAAGCAGGCCCTGCGGCAGCTGACGCCCTGAGCCCAGGAGCCCGCCGGTTTCCGGCGTTGAAATTTCCCAAAGACCATGATATGATAAAAAAGACCTGGCCGGGGCAGCGGGCGCCGCCGACTGCGGACCGGGAGGCCCCGGAGAAGCGCTCCCGCCCTCTGGGCGGGAGCCGTTTTTTGCGGAAAAATGGGAAGATCAGTGGTCCCGCCCCGGGCCCGGGGCGGACAGGAAAGGATGATACAGATGAAGACCGGGCTGGTCCTGGAGGGGGGCGCGCTGCGCACCATCTACTCCAGCGGGGTCACCGACGGCCTGCTGGAAGGGGATATCGACTTTGACTATGTGGTGGGGGTGTCGGCGGGCATCGCCTACGGGGTGAGCTTTTTGTCCCGGCAGTTCGGCCGGAACCTGGAGATCCTGATGCGCTACGCCACCGACAAGCGGTACATGGGGGTGGGCAACCTGCTCAAGCCGGGCAACCGCAGCTACTTCGGGCTGGATTTCACCTATCATATGATCCCCAGCGAGCTGGTGCCCTACGACTTCGACGCCCTGGCCGCCTGGCCGGGGCTGGCCGAGGCGGTGGTCACCAACGTGGAGACGGGGAAGCCCGCCTATTTCCCTGTCACGGTGGAGGACGACCGCTTTGTCCTGCTCCAGGCCACCTGTGCCATGCCGCTGCTGTTCCCCATCTACGACTATCAGGGGATCCGGTGCCTGGATGGGGGCGTGTCAGACGGCATCCCCTGGAAGCGGGCGCTGGCGCAGGGGTGCGACCGGGTGGTGGTGGTCCTCACCCGGGAGCGGAGCTACCGCCGCAAGCCGGAAAAGACCCTGCCCGCCATCCGGCGTGTGTATAAGAAATACCCCGCTTTCGTGGAGACCATGAGCCGCCACCACGAGGACTATGACCGGGACAGGGAGGAGCTGTTCCAGGCCGAACGGGAGGGGAAGGTGCTGATCTTTGCCCCCGATTCCACCCAGGGCTTCTCCCGGGTGGAGCGGGACAAGGTAAAGATCCACGCCCTGTGGCAGCAGGGGCTGGACCACGCCCGGGCCAGGATGGACGAGGTGCGCGCCTATCTGCGGGGATGACAGCCTCAGGGCCCGCCGGCACATCTGCCGGCGGGCCCTTGTATTTTCGGGGAAAATACGATATAATGCCACCGCACCATGATAAGAACAGGAGTTTTGCTATGGATTATTTTCACCTGTCCGCCGGGCGGGAGACTTTGGAACAGATCAGCGCCCTGGGCCTTGCCCATCTGGGGGACGGGGTGTACGAGCTGATGGTGCGCGCCTGGCTGTGCCTGCGCGGCAAGGCAACCAACAAGGGCCTGCACAAGGCCGCCGTCACCTATGTGTCCGCCCCGGCCCAGGCCCAGCGGGTGCAGAAGATCCTGCCTGTGCTCACGCAGGAGGAGCAGGACGTGTTCCGCCGGGGCCGCAACAGCCATACCGCCGCCATCCCCAAGGGGGCCAGCGTGGCGGAGTATCACACCGCCACCGCCCTGGAGGCCCTGTTCGGCTGGCTGTACCTGCGGGGGGAGACGGACCGGCTCAATGAGCTGTTCACCCTGATGATGGAGGAGTAAGACCATGCCTTTAGACGCGATCTGCCTGACCGCCGTGGCCGCCGAGCTGCGCAGGACGGTCACCGGCGGCAAGGTGGATAAGATCTACCAGCCCACCCGGGACGAGGTGGTGCTCCACATGCGCACCGGCCAGGGGAACGTGCGGCTGCTGCTGTCCGCCAACCCCCAGCACCCCCGGGCCCACCTGACCCAAATCCCCCGGGAAAACCCGGAAACGCCCCCCATGTTCTGCATGCTCCTGCGGAAATATTTCCTGGGCGGCCGCATCCTGGACATCACCCAGCCCTCCATGGAGCGGCTGCTGGAATTTAGGTTCGAGACCCTCAGCGAGCTGGGGGACCGGGTGGAGCGGCGGCTGGTGCTGGAGTGCATCGGCCGGAAGGCCAACCTGATCATGCTGGACGGGGAGGGGCGCATCACCGACTGCCTGCGCAGGGTGGACGCCGACCTGTCCGCCAGGCGGCCCCTGATGCCGGGGATGTTCTACCAGCTGCCGGCGCCCACGGGCAAGCTGGACCCCACCGCCATGGAGCCGGAGCAGCTGCGGGACTTGGTGCTGGCCCAGGCCCCGGAGGGGGAGGGACAGGACAAATGGCTGCTGGACACCTTCAGCGGCATCTCTCCCCTCATCGCCCGGGAGCTGGAGTTCCAGGGCTCCGGCAGCCGGGAGGGGATGGCCCAGCGGCTGGAGCAGCTGGTGGATGTCATCCGGGGAGAGCGCTTCGCCCCTGTGGTGCTGGTGCGGGAGGACAAGCCCTTTGACTTCACCTTCATGCCCGCTCTCCAGTACGGCCCGTCGGTGGAGCTGCGCCGGTACGAGAGCTTTTCCCGGATGCTGGACGACTACTACGCCCAGAAGGAGGCCCAGGAGCGGGTGCGCCAGCGGGGCGCGGACTTCATCCGCTCTGTCACCCAGGCCAGGACCCGCACGGCGAAAAAGATCGCCAACCAGGAGCAGGATCTGAGCAACGCCGCCGACCGGGAGAAGATGCGTCAGTTCGGGGACATCATCACCACCAACTTCTACCAGATGGAGAAGGGCCAGACCATCCTCCGGGCCCAGAACTACTATGACCCCGAGTGCGCCGAGGTGGATATCCCCCTGGACCCCCTGCTCACCCCCCAGCAGAACGCGGCCAGGTATTACAAGGACTATAAGAAGGCCCAGAAGGCGGAGGAGATGCTCACCATCCAGCTGGACAAGAACCGGAAGGAGCTGGACTATCTGGACAGCGTGCTCCAGATGATCTCCCTGTCCGAGGGGGACCGGGACCTCCAGGAGATCAGGCAGGAGCTGATGGACAACGGCTACCTCAAGCAGCACAAGCGGAAGATGACCGCCAAGGGCAGGCAGAAGATCGTCCGGTCCAAGCCTATGGAATTCAAGTCCTCCGCCGGGCTGACCATCCTGGTGGGCAAGAACAACAGCCAGAACGACCGGCTCACCCTCAAGGAAGCGGACAAGCGGGACATCTGGCTCCACACCCAGAAGATCCACGGATCCCACGTCATCCTCAAGACCGGCGGGGGAGAGGCGGACGAGCAGTCCCTCACCCAGGCGGCCATGCTGGCGGCATGGTTCTCCCAGGGCAGGGAGTCGGGCCAGGTGCCGGTGGACTACACCCCGGTGAAGTTCGTGAAAAAGCCTGCCGGGGCCAAGCCCGGCTTTGTGATCTACAACACCTATAACACCATGTACGTCACCCCCCGGGAGGAACTGGTGAAGGAGCTTCGGGTCAAATGAGGGCACAGAGCGCATGGCAGCGCACCTGTGCTGATAGGGCGGGAAAAGATAAAAAAGCACTATGCCGGCGAGGCATAGTGCTTTTTGTGTTTTCGAGCCGGGGAAAAAGCAGGATATGGGCTGCGGAGCCTGATCACAGGGCCTGGGCGCTGCCCAGGTCCACCTCGGGCATCAGCTCCTGGCTGATGATGGTGAGCACCTGGTCCAGCTTCTCACACTCCTCGGGGGAGAAGCGCTGGCGGATGCGCTCCACCACCTGTCGGACGTAGTCGCTGCTGATGTTGTAGTAGTCCTTGTACTTCTGGGTCACCTGGAGGTGGTATTCCCGCTTGTCCTGCTGAGAGCGGATCTTTTCGATGTAGCCCTTGCGGACCAGGCTGTTGATCTTATAGGCCGCGTTGGGCGGCGAGATCTTCATAAAGGAGGCGAACTCGCTGACGGTGGGCGCGCCCAGGGCCTGGATGGTCTCCATGGCAAAGGTCTCCACCGTGGTCAGGCTGGCCTCCCGGTCCTGGAACCGGGAGAAGATCTCCTGGTAAAAATGCAGCTTGAATTTCGTATATACTGCGACGAACATTTGCTCTAACATGGCCGCTCCCCCCGTACCGTTCGCGTCTGCTTGATGTGCCGCGCCAAAAGACCGCGTTTTGGTTTATTATAGCACAGAAAAACGGGAGAGGAAAGGCCCCATTTACCCATTCTGGGCCAGGGCGAAGGTCAGCTCTGCCGTCACGGCCTCCTGGCCGTCCACCGAGGCTCTCGCCTCGGCGATGGCCACCAGGCCCTTCTGCTTGGTGATGGTGCACTCCAGCTCCAGCACGTCGCCAGGGGTCACCTGGCGGCGGAACCGGGCGTTCCTGATGGCGCCCAAAAAGCCGATCCTCCCCCGGTGCTCCGGCATGGACAGCACCGCCACCGCCCCCACCTGGGCCAGGGCCTCGATGATGAGCACCCCGGGCATCACATGGTACTGGGGGAAATGGCCCTGGAAAAAGGGCTCATTGACGCTGACGCATTTGATCGCTTTGGCCCACTTGCCCTCTTCGCCGTCCACGATCTTGTCCACCAGGGCAAAGGGGTAGCGGTGGGGCAGGATGGCGGCGATCTCATTGGAATCATACTGCATCATGGCTCAGCCCTCCCATTTTTTCAGAAGCACGCAGGCGTTATGCCCGCCGAAGCCCAGGGAGTTGGACAGGGCGTATTCCACCTGGGCGGCCCGGCCCTCATTGGGCACATAGTCCAGGTCACAGGCCGGGTCAGGCTCCCGGTAGTGGATGGTGGCGGGCAGGAAGCCGTCCTTTAGGGCCATGGCGGTGAAGATGGCCTCCACCGCCCCGGCGGCCCCCAGCATGTGGCCGGTCATGGATTTGGTGGAGCTCACCGCCAGCTGGTAGGCGTGGCCGCCAAACACCGCCTTGATGGCGGCGGTCTCCCCGGAGTCGTTGAGGGGGGTGGAGGTGCCGTGGGCGTTGATGTAGC
>JAHZFC010000064.1 GCA_019421525.1 Clostridiales bacterium | reverse complement strand
GCAACGGCACCATCCCCGCCGTGTGGTCCGCCCGCCTGCGGCTGGCCAAGCACGCGGGCATGCAGGTGATGGAGCTGGTGAAACGGGACATCAAGCCCCGGGACATCATGACGGAGGCGGCCTTCCACAACGCCGAGACGGTGGACATGGCCCTGGGCTGCTCCACCAACACCATGCTCCACCTGCCCGCCATCGCCCACGAGTGCGGCATCGAGCTGGATCTGGATCTGTCCAACGAGATCTCCTCCAAAACCCCCAACCTGTGCCATCTTGCCCCCGCCGGGGATACCTATATGGAGGATCTGGAGGGCGCGGGCGGCGTGTACGCCGTCATGAAGGAGCTGACGAAGAAGGGCCTGCTGGACACCAGCGTGCTCACCTGCACCGGAAAGACCCTGGCCGAGAACCTGGAGGGCGTGGTCAACCGCAACCCTGAGCTGATCCGCCCCATCGAGAACCCCTACTCCGCCGACGGCGGCATCGCCGTGCTCAAGGGCAACCTGGCCCCCGAGGGGTGTGTGGTGAAGCGGTCCGCCGTGGCCCCTGAGATGATGGCACACACCGGCCCCGCCCGGGTGTTCGACAGCGAGGAGGAGGCCATCGCGGCCATCTATGCCGGAAAGATCGTGGCCGGGGATGTGGTGGTCATCCGCTACGAAGGACCCAAGGGCGGCCCCGGTATGCGGGAGATGCTCAACCCCACCTCCGCCATCGCGGGCATGGGGCTGGACAAGGACGTGGCCCTCATCACCGACGGCCGCTTCTCCGGCGCCACCCGGGGGGCGTCCATCGGCCATGTGTGCCCCGAGGCGGCCCAGGGCGGGCCCATCGCCTTTGTGGAGGAGGGGGACCTCATCTCCATCGACATCCCCGCCAACACCATCACCCTGAACGTGGACGAGGCGACCCTGGCCGCCCGGAAGGCCGCCTGGGTGTGCCCGGAGCCCAAGATCAAGACCGGCTACCTGGCGCGGTACGCGAAAATGGTCACCAGCGCCGCCCGGGGCGCGGTGCTGGAATGAGAGACAGCGCATACAAAAATGGGAAGCCCAGTTTTTGGGCTTCCCATTTTTTGCGGACAAACAGGGACAGGGCACTTGAGAATCGATTTTATCTGTGCTACACTAATGTCTGCTGGATCGACCGTGGAGCGGCGAGATCCAGCCATGATCGCGGCCCGGGAACGGGGGGACCGCAGCGGCTTGGCGGCGCAACCTCAGGTTGCGCCGGAAGTTCTTTACAGAAAGCGCCTTGCCCGATACCATGTAGGTGAGGTGATGAAGGATGACGTTAGGAGAGAACCTGCAAAAACTGCGCACAGCCAAGGGCCTGTCCCAGGAGGACGTGGCCCGCAGGCTGTACGTCTCCCGGCAGTCGGTGTCCAAATGGGAGAACGACGCCTCTGAGCCGGGGGTGGAAAACCTGAAGGCCCTGGCCAAGCTGTACGGCGTGACCCTGGACCAGCTGCTGCTGGCGGAGGAGCCGAAGCGTCAGCCGTCGGAGCCCGAGAGGCCGCCTTACTCTGGCAAACTGGAGTGGTCCCTGCTCCGGGAACGGGAACAGGTCAAGGCGGAGGAGAGGCGGCGTGAGGAGAATCGCCAGGAGCGCCAGCGCACCAGGGAGAGCGTCCAGACGGCCTACCGGGCGCTGGCCGTGGTCCGCACGGTTTTGGCGGTCCTTCTGGCCGTTGTCTAATGGAATGAGACGGGGGATGCGTCTATTCCCTTTGCCTGGTTCGCCATCCTGGTGGGGCTGGGGCTGAGAAGGCCCTGGCTGCGCTGGCTGATCATCGGGCTGGAGGGGGCAAGCGGCCTCTTTGCACTGTTTACGGTGCTGGATGGCCAGGAATGGGCGGTCCTGTATTTGGTGGTAGACCTGCTGTTTTTGCTGCTGTTTCTGTTTTGGAAAAAGTTGAGACGTTATTTTGAAGGGGAAAAGGAGGGATGACCATGCGTATCATCGGCATCACCGGCCCCACCGGGGCGGGCAAGACCACGGCGCTCCATGCCCTGGCCGACCTGGGCGCGGCGGTCATCGACTGCGACGCGGTGTACCACGACCTGACGGCGAACAGCGCCCCCATGCTGGACGAGCTGCGGCAGCGATTTGGGGACGGCATCTTCGGTCCGGACGGCGCGCTGGCGCGCAAGGCACTGGGGGCCATCGTGTTCGGCGACGAGGGGGCGCTCCGGGACCTGAACGCCATCACCCACCGCTATGTCAACGATGAGGTGGACCGGCGGCTGGACCAGGCCAGGCGGGAGGGGCGGCCCGCCGCGGCGGTGGACGCCATCGCATTGCTGGACAGCGATCTGAAGGACAAGTGCCACTGCACCGTGGCGGTCACCGCCCCGGACGAGGTCCGGGTGCGGCGCATCATGGCCCGGGACGGCATCGGCGAGGAGTACGCCCGCCTGCGGCTGGCGGCCCAGAAGCCGGTGGTTTTTTTTGAACAAAACAGCGACTACACCCTGGAAAACGGGGGAGAGGACCCGGAGGAGTGCTACCGCCGGGGCGGGGTGCGGGTTGAGCGAGTGGGGTTGCAAGGAGGGGTATAACATGGGACAGGCCACAGGAAAGCAGAAGCGGGACGCTCTGCTGAGCAACAAAAAGAACGGCTGGGACCGGGTGGACGTCGCCACCGAGGCGGCCATCGACAGCTACTGCCAGGGGTACAAGATCTTCCTGGACCGGGGCAAGACCGAGCGGGACTGCGTGACGTACACCGTGGAGCTGGCCCAGGCCGCGGGCTTCGTCCCCTTTGAGCGGGGCATGGCCCTCAAGAGCGGGGACAAGGTGTACCGGGTGAACCGGAACCGGGCCATCACCCTGGCGGTGGTGGGCTCCGCCCCCCTGGACCAGGGGGTGTCCATCTGCGCGGCCCACATCGACAGCCCCCGGCTGGACCTGAAGCCCACCCCCCTGTACGAGGACAGCGAGCTGGCCTTCCTCAAGACCCACTATTACGGCGGCATCCGCAAGTATCAGTGGGTGACCATCCCCCTGGAGCTGCGGGGCGTGGTGGCGCTGAAGGACGGCTCCCTGGTGGACGTGAGCATCGGCGGCAACCCCGGCGACCCCATGTTCACCGTGGACGACCTGCTGCCCCACCTGGCCGCCGACCAGTCCAAGAAGCCCCTGGGGGAGGCCATCCCCGCGGAGAGCCTGAACATCCTGGTGGGCAGCCGCCCCTTCAAGGACGACGACGGCGCGGACCGGGTGAAGCTGGCCATCATGGACATCCTGAACGAGAAGTACGGCATCACCGAGGCGGACTTCATCTCCGCCGAGATCGAGGCCGTCCCCGCCTTCAACGCCGTGGACATCGGCTTTGACCGCTCCCTCATCGGCTCCTACGGCCACGACGACCGGGTGTGCGGCTACGCCGCCCTCAAGGCCCTGCTGGACCTGGGCACCCCCTGCCGCACCGCCGTGTGCGTGCTGGCGGACAAGGAGGAGATCGGCTCCGAGGGCGTGTCCGGCATGCAGTCCGCCTTCTTCGACACCTTTGTGGGCGACCTGTGCGACAGCCAGAACGTCCCCCTGAAGGCCTGTTTGGAGAAGTCCTTCTGCCTGTCCGCCGACGTCACCGCCGCCTATGACCCCAACTTCGCCGAGGTGTACGAGAAGAACAACTCCGCCATGGTCAACTACGGCGTGGGCCTGTGCAAGTACACCGGCTCCCGGGGCAAGGGCGGCTGCTCCGACGCGGGGGCGGAGGCGGTGGCCTATGTCCGGCGGCTGCTGGATGACCGGGACATCGTCTGGCAGATGGCCGAGCTGGGCAAGGCCGACCAGGGCGGCGGCGGCACCGTGGCCTGCTACATGGCCGACCGCAACATCGACACCCTGGACGCCGGCGTGCCCGTGCTCTCCATGCACGCCCCCTTCGAGACCGTGTCCAAGCTGGACTGCTACATGACCTATGCCGCCTGCAAGGCGGTGTACGAGGGCTGAGGGTGGAGACAGAGGTCGACCGCGCGCTGATCGAATGGGTCAACAGCCAGATCGACCTGGCGTCCTGGCTGACGCTGGACGCCGGAGCGTGGAAGGCCCGCCTGCCCGCCGTTTTAGCACAGATGAAGGAGCTGTGCGGGGTGGAGACGGAGCTGGCCTATGAGATGCCCGCCGGGTATGAACTGGCCTACGGCCTCTATGACCCGGTAAGGGGGATATCCTACCTGAACCTGGATCTCCCCGGGCTCAGCGCCACAGAACAATTATATTATCTGCTCCATGAGTTCCGCCACGCCATCCAGAACGGAAGGCAGGACCTGTTCCCGCCGGAGCTGACGGAGGGTCTGCGGTACATCATCCAATACGACGGCACCGCCTACCGGCGGGAGGATGGCCGGCTGCTGGAGACGAAGCTGGAGGGGGAGCGGGACTACTTCACCCAGCTGTATCTGTGCCAGCACTATGAGCGGGACGCCAACGAATTTGCCTACCGCTGCCTGAGCACTATGTCTGAGACACAAAAGGTCGCCTTGGATGGGCTGGATGACCTGTACGCCATATGGCGCCCCACGTTCCGGATCTTTCCGGAATCGGAGGTGGACGCCTGCCTGCGGGACGCTTACAGGCGCATTGACCGACAGCTCGCCCTGTGATCGGACGCAGGGGGATCGTGTTTGTTGGTCTTGTAACAGCAAGCTAAAGAGCAGCCCGGCGGCCATTGGCCGCCGAGCTGTCCTTTTATCCATGGGATTCGTAGTAAAGATTGGTAAAGAGCAGGATGAAAAACATGAGAAACAAGGTGGCGCACAGGGTGATGGTGACCACGAGGAGAACGTCCCACTGGAAGATGGCATAGAGCACGACACAGGCCAGACAGACGGCTCCGATGAGAGAATTGGTGAGGCGCAGCGTTTTATGACTGCTTTTCATGACCAGGTATCGGTCCCGCTCATCTGCGGCTCGGTCAGCCTGCTTTACGAGGCTGCTTTTTGTGAAGGCAGAGAAGAAGCTGACCGCGCTCCACACCAGCAGGAGGACCCCCGCGGCCAAAAACCTGCGCTCCATGTCCTGGGCAAAGAAAACGCATACGCAAAGGACACCCAAAGCCAAAGTGACCACTGCGGTGATAAAGCTTTTTACATCTTTAATGCGGTTCATATTGCCGATCCTCCATTTCCTTATTTTCTTTTAGACAGCACAGCTCCTCCACTGTGACGCCGAACACCTGGGCCAGCCGATAGGCCAGCATGAGGGACGGGCTGTACTGCTCCTTTTCGATGGAGATGATGGTCCGGGCCGAGACATGGACCAGCTCTGCCAGCTGCTGCTGGGTCAGCTTGTGTTGGGTGCGCAGTTCTTTTACCCTGGTTTTCACATCTTCTCCTCCAAAATATGAAGTTCACTTCTTGTGAAGCTAACTTCATATTATCAGCGATATGAGATCCTGTCAAGAGAAATATGAAGTTTATTTCACATTTTCCAAAGGTGCATAAGAAGGCCCCCTTTTGCGGAAACTAAGCCAAACAAGCTTGCCTTGTCGGGCGGCACCGCAAAAGGGGGCCTTTTTATGACAGAGGAGACACAGGCGCACCAGGCCGGGGAAGAGGACAGCTCCGGCGCTGCGGATGAGCGGCTGCAGCAGGCGGTGGACATGGGCTCGGCCACCATCCACACTCAGGACGGCACCATCCACACCCTGACCATCGTGGGCCAGATCGAGGGGCACCAGGAGGCCCCGGCGGGCAGCAAGACCACCAAATATGAGCATGTGCTCCCCCTGCTCACCGCCGTGGAGGAGAGCGATGAGGTGGACGGCCTGCGCATCCTCCGGAACACCATGGGGGGCGACATCGAGGCGGGGCTGGCCATCGCCGAGCTCATCGCCGGCATGCGCAAGCCCACCGTGTCCCTGGTGCTGGGGGGTGGGCACTCCATCGGGGTGCCTCTGGCGGTGGCGGCCCGGCGGTCCTTCATCGTGCCATCCGGGGCCATGACCATCCACCCGGTGCGGCTCAACGGGCTGGTCATCGGGGTGGCCCAGACCTTCAACTACTTTGAGCGCATCCAGGAACGCATCATCGACTTCGTCACCCGCAACAGCAGGATCGACCGGGACACCCTCACCCGGCTCATGCTCAAGACCGGGGAGATCGCCGCCGACGTGGGCAGCGTCATCTACGGGGAGGAGGCGGTGCGCATCGGCCTCATCGACCAGCTGGGCAGCCTGTCCGACGCGCTGGGCTGCCTGCACCAGATGATGCGGGAGGGGAAGTGAACCCTCAGCCGGACATGGCCTGGGCGTACTGGGCCATGGCGCCGGGGATGTCGATGTGCTGGGGGCACTTGCGGGCGCACTGGCCGCAGGCGACGCACTGGTCCGGCCGGGCCTGCGCCGGGAGCCGGTCGTAGGCCATCCGGGCGCCGGACAGCCGGAAGTTGTTGTACAGGCCCAGCAGCTGGGGGATGTCCAGCCCCTTGGGGCAGCCGTCGCAGTAGTGGCACTGAGTGCAGGGGACGAAGATCTGCTCCTTGAGCAGCGCCAGCGCCCGGTCCAGGGTATCCTGCTCAGCGGGGGAGAGGGGCTGGCAGGCGGAGAAGGTGGCGATGTTGTCCCGGGCCTGCTCCAGGTCGGACATGCCGCTGAGCACCATCCCCACGTTGGGCAGGGACAGCACCCACCGGAAGGCCCAGGAGGCGATGGACAGGTCGGGCCGGGCGGCTTTCAGCAGCGCGTCCCCCTCCGGGCACAGGGAGGCCAGCCGGCCGCCCCGGCAGGGCTCCATCACCCAGACGGGCACGCCGTACTCGGTGATGATGTCGTACTGCTCCTTGGCGTTCTGATAGTCCCAGTCCAGGTAGTTGAGCTGGATCTGGACGAACTCGAAAAAGTCGTAGCGGCTCAAAAAGTCCCGCAGAGTGTCCGGCTTGCTGTGGCTGGACAGGCCCAGGTGGCGGATGCGGCCCGCCTTTTTCTGCTCCAGCAGGTAGGGGATGACGCCCCGGGCCTCGTCGGTGAACACGGGGATGGAGTCCTCGCAGACGTTGTGGAGGAGATAGAAGTCAAAGTATTCGGTCCGGCATTTGGCCAGCTGGCCCTCGAAGATCTCCGCCGGGGTCCTCCCTTCGGACAGGGGGGAGGCGGGCATCTTGTCCGCCAGGAAATAGCTGTCCCGGGGATAGCGGCTCAGGGTCTGGCCCAGGAAGGGCTCCGACTGGCCCTCGTGGTAGAAATAGGCGGTGTCAAAGTAGTTGACCCCCTGGTGGTATACATAGTCGATGAGCTCCTCGGCCCTGGCCGTGTCGATGGGCCCCCGGGGGGCAGAGGCGGGCAGGCGCATGTTGCCCATGCCCAGCCGGGACAGGGACAGACCCTGAAATTCCTTGTACTGCATCAAAATACCTCCTTCAAACTAGCTCCTGACCACAGTATACCGCCTGGGCACCGGGGCAGGTCAAGACTTTTTTGAAAAAAGCTCCGCTCCAGGATCTGGAGCGGAGCCTTTTCGTGTGTGGGATCGGACAGACAGGCAGGGCTCAGGCCGCGGTCTCCGCCTTGGGAGGCTGGCCGGACACCTTCTTGGCCCGGTTGATGGCGGCCTGGGTCTGGAGGGTGTCCAGGGTGACGGCCGCCAGCAGGGCGATGCCCAGCACCACATACTGCCAATACTGGTTGATGTTCAGGAAGGACATGCCGTAGTCCAACACACCGATGATGAGCACGCCGATGACCATGTTGCTCATCTTGCCGCCGCCGCCGCCCATCTTGATGCCGCCCAGCATGGCGCCGGCCATGACGGTGAACTCAGCGCCGATGCCCAGGCTCTGGTTGACAGCGCCGCCGGTGGTGCCTACGTGGACGATCTGGCCGATGCCGAAGAAGATACCGGCCAGCACGAAGATGAGGATGCGCATCTTGGTCACGGACACGCCGGACAGGGCCACCGCGTCCGGGTTGGAGCCCAGGGCGTAGATGTTCCGGCCCAGATAGGTCTTGTTCAGGATGAAGGAGCCCACGATAACGGCAACCACCATGACGATGACGCCGGTCTTGAGCGCGCCGGAACCGATACGGATGTTGAAGCCGCCGATGTTCTTCAGCACGTCAGACACATAGATGGTCTTGCTGATGCCGTCGGTGAGCAGATAGGTGGCGCCGTTCAAAATATACTGGGTGCCCAGTGTGATGATGAAGGGGAACACCTTCAGCCAGGCGTACATCACGCCGTTGAAGGCGGACAGCAACACCGCCAGCAGGATGCCGCAGATGATGGCGACCACCACATTGGAGGAGGTCTCGATCAGGGCCATAGCCACGCCCACAGTGGAGATCAGGTAGCCGGTGGACAGGTCCATGCCGCCGCCCAGCATGATGAAGGTGATGCCCACGCCCAGGATGACCAGATAGGCGTTCTGGTTGAGCATTGTCAGCAGGTTGGAAAAGTTGAAGAACGCCCGGTCAGCCATTGCAGGGCCCAGGATGCTGAACAGGATGATCAGCGCCACCAGGACCACCAGCATCAGGTAGTCCTTCACATAGGAAGAAAAGCTTTTTTTCATAGGTAATCAAGCCCCCATTTTCTCTTTGTCGTGGCTGCTGGTGGAGGCCAGGTCCAGGATGCGCTCCTGGGAGAACTCCTCCTTGGTCAGCTCACCGGCCAGGCACCGCTCGCCAAAGACCACGATGCGGTCGGACATGCCCAGCAGCTCCTCCATGTCGGAGGTGATCATGATGATGCACTTGCCCTCTTCCGCCAGGCCGTTCATCAGCTCATAGATCTCATACTTCGCGCCCACGTCGATGCCCCGGGTGGGCTCGTCAAAGATGACGATGTCCGACTGGGTGGCCAGGGCCTTGCCCACCACCACCTTCTGCTGGTTGCCGCCGGACAAGGTCATGACCTTGGTGTGATCCAGGTCGGGCGCCTTGATGCGCATGGCCTGGCCGTAGTAGTCGGCGATCTCCTTCTCCTTCTTCCTGTTGACCACGCCGAAGTGGGAGATCTTCTTCACCACATTGTACACCAGGTTCCAGGAGATGGTCTCTCCCAGGAAGCAGCCCTCCCGCTTGCGGTCCTCGGGGATGAGGCAGATGCCGTACTTGTGCATGGCGTCGTTGGGGGAGTTGATCTCCGCCAGCTTGCCGTTGACATAGATCTCGCCCCACTGCTTTTTCTCCGCACCGAAGACTACCTTCATGATCTCGGAGCGGCCGGCGCCCACCAGGCCGGAGATCCCCAGGATCTCCCCCCGGTGGGCCTTAAAAGAGATGTTCTTTACGCCGTTGCCCGTGAGGTTGCGAAGCTCCAGCGCCACCTCGCCGATCTTGGCGCCGCGGGGCGGGAAGGTCTGGGTCATCTCCCGGCCCACCATATACTTGATGAGCTCCGCCCTGTTGGTCTCCTTGGTGTTCAGGGTGGTGATGTACTCGCCGTCCCGGAGGATGGACACCCGGTCGGTGAGCTCGAACACCTCGTCCAGCCGGTGGGAGATGAAGATGATGGCCACGCCCTCGGATCTCAGTTTGTTGACGATGCGGAACAGGATCTTCACCTCCGCCACCGACAGGGGGGCGGTGGGCTCGTCCAGGATGAGCACCCGGACCTTTTTGGACACCGCCTTGGCGATCTCCACGATCTGCATCCGGCCGGGGGTCAGGTCCCGGACCAGGGTGGAGGGGTCAATGTCAACGCCGAAGTCGTCAAACACGGCCTTGGCGATCTGATTCATCTTTTTCTGGTTGACCAGGGGTCCCAGCTTCTCACCGTAGCAGATGTTCTCCGCCGCGGACAGCACGTCGATAAGGTTGAACTCCTGGTAGATACACTCGATGCCATGCTGCCGGGCCAGGGCGGGGGTCATGGCATTGTAGGTCTGTCCGTCCACCGTGATGGTGCCGCCGTCAGGGGCGTGGGCGCCGGTAATGGCCTTGATGAAGGTGGACTTGCCCGCGCCGTTCTCGCCGATCAGGGCGTGGACCTCGCCGGGATAGAAGTCGATGGACACCTTGTCCAGGGCGACCACGCCGGGAAAGACCTTTCGGATGTCCTTCAGGGACAGGATAGGTTTTTTCTCTTCCAAATAAAACGCCTCCCATGGCCGGAAAAGTTCCGGAGGGTCCCTCCAGAAGTAGTTCCGGAGGGTCAGATTCAAATGCATAAGACGCACGGCGCGGGGCGGCGCGAGGGCCTCCCCGCGCCGCCCCGTGAGCTATGCGGTGATAGCCGGTTGCTGCGGAAAATATCAGGTGGTCTTGTACTCAGCGGCGGGGTTCTCCTGGCCCATGGACCAAGAAGCGGAGAAGCCGTCCACGGTGACAGCAGTGATGGTGTCGTAGTAGGTGCCGCCGTAGCCGCCGATGTTGGGGTCGTTCCAGGCGTCGCTCAGGCCACAGGCGGTCAGCAGGCAGTCGGCCAGGTGCTCACCGGTCTGGGTGGGGGGATCCTTGACCACATTGCCGGCATCGTCCATGATGGGGGGATCGCCATAGGTGGCGTAGCCCTTGATGGCGGTGGAGGCGGGATCGGCCTCAGCCTGGGCATACAGTTCCTTGAAGGTGTTGTCCTCAGCGTAGCAGGGGATGACGCAGTAGTCCGCCAGGCTGCCGCCGGTCTGGTCGCAGTAGTCGGCGATGGCGTTGGCGATGCCCATAGCCTCCTCAGGCTCATAGGCGATGAAAATGTGGCAGTCGGGGTGGGCATTCAGCACGGACTGAGCATTGTTGAAAGCGGTGTTCAGAGCGCCCTCTCCGTAGGAGGTAGTCTCAGACACCAAAGTAAGGATCTCGGACTTCTCCACAGTGCCCTTCATGGCATTGGAGCGGTACACACCGTCGGCGATATCATAATAGGTGTCGATGGCGACCTCGTACTTGCCGTCGGCGTTTTTGGGCACATTGGCGCCGGAGGTTTGCACCCAGTACTCGGCGGCCTGGACAGCGTACATGCCGGTGATCTCATAGGCAGTGTACACGCAGCCGGCGATGGTGTAGTCGGTGGGCTGAGCGCCCAGGTAGGCCACGGCGATGCCGGCGTCGATAGCCTGCTGCACCACGTCCTTGAGCATCTCCACGCTCATGGCGGCGATCATCAGGGCGCCCACGTTGCCGGCGGAGATGGCCTGCTCCACGAACTGGACCTGGTTGCCCGGGTTGCCCTGGGCGTCCTTCTTGACGTAAGTAAAGCCCTGCTCCTCCATGACGGCGCCCATAGCGTCGTTGATCAGCACCAGGCCCTCAGCGCCGGTGGTGGGCAGGATGGACCAGACCTCCTTCTGGCCGTTCCAGGTGAACTCGCTGGTGGGCTCACCGGCGGGGGACTGCTCCCCATCGGGATCCTCGGGTACATCCTGGCTCTCGGTGACGTCCTGGCTGGGCGCCTGGGAGCCGGTGCCCTCATCGCTGCTGCACGCGCCCAGCAGGCCGACGACCATACAGGCGGAGAGCAGGAGAGCCAACACTTTTCTGAATTTCATGTTGTTTCCCTTCCTTTTCATTGTATTGAACTGCCACGCCGATCCGCCCTGGGGCGGACACAAAGCGGGCATGCCCGCTTTGTCAAGAACATGACATTTCGCACTAATTATAACAGAAGGGGGCGGGGGTTGCCATTGTCATTTCGGTACATATTGACAGAAAATCATTCGTACATCCTGCACAGTAGGGCCGGGGAAGTGTGCCATTTTTGGGGCGCCAAGGATCCTATCCTCCGACCGTGGACAGTTGCCGCGGGGAAAATGTGGCGGAACATAAATTTGTGATTGACAAAGGGGCAAAGACTATGGTATGATTATCCCTGCATCTGGGCGGTCGCCT